>JAMOQG010000019.1 GCA_027064135.1 Peptostreptococcaceae bacterium
TGGTCAATCCTTTAAATTATTATCTAAGAAATGTTGGAATATAAATTGTAGAGCCGTATACGAGACCCGTATGTACGGTTCAATGAGAGGGAGGTAATTCTTAGCAATTGCTTCTCTACTCTATTAAAAAATATATTATTATAATTTTGAAAATTTATATAAACGATGATATAATTTGTGACGGAAGGTGATAGGATATGTTAACGGGTATAATTTTAGCAGCTGGAAAAGGAACAAGAATGAAATCTAAATATCCAAAAGTTGTTCATAAAGTGGCTGGAAAAGGAATGTTAAATCATGTAATAGATGCAATTGAAGAGGTAAATTGCTTAAATATAAATATTGTAATAGGTCATGGAAGAGAAATTGTAAAAAAATCCGTATATAAAAATGTCAATTTTGTAGTTCAAGATAAACAATTAGGTACGGGCCATGCTGTAATGGTTTGTGATGAATATATACCTGAGGAAGGTAATGTCTTAATATTATATGGTGATACACCTCTTTTGAAAGGCGAGACATTAAATAAATTATTAAATTATCATAGCGAAGAAGAAAATTCTATTACTGTATTAACAGCATTGTTTAATAATCCTTTTGGTTATGGAAGAATTGTTAAAGATGAAAATGGAAATCTGTTAAAAATAGTTGAACAGAAAGATGCAAATAATAAAGAAATAGAAATTAAAGAAATTAATTCTGGGATTTATTTAGTTAATGCAAAACTATTAAAAGAGAGTTTAAAAAAATTAAATAATAAGAATAGTCAAAATGAATATTATTTAACTGATATAGTTGAAATTTTAAAAAATGAAAACGAAAAAATTGGTACATATATAATCGAAGATAATAATGAAATACTTGGAGTGAATTCTAGGAAGCAATTACTAGAAGTAGAAGAAATATTTAAGGAAAGAATTTTTGATAAGCATATGGAAAATGGAGTTACAATTACAGATTCATCTGTTTATATAGGTAAAGATGTTAAAATTGGAATGGATACGGTTATATTAACTGGAGCATATATTGTTGGTAATAGTGTAATTGGTGATGATTGTATAATTGGTCCGAATTGTAGAATTGAAAATTCAATAATAAAAGATTTTGTTGAAGTTAGAGATTCCACAGTTATAGATAGCGAAGTTGATAACTTATCAAAAATTGGCCCTTATGCATATTTAAGACCAAATTCAAAAATTGGTAAAAATGTAAAAATTGGTGATTTTGTAGAAGTTAAAAATTCTTTAGTTGGAGACGGATCAAAAGTTTCGCATTTATCGTATATTGGTGATGGTGAAATTGGTAAAAATGTTAACATTGGTTGTGGTGTTGTTTTTGTTAATTATAATGGAAGAGACAAAAATCGTACAATTGTTAAAGATAATGCTTTTGTAGGTTGCAATTCAAATTTAGTGGCTCCGGTGACAATTGAAGAAAATGCTTATGTTGCTGCAGGATCAACTATTACTGAATTGGTACCAAACGGAGCATTAGCAATTGCTAGACAAAGGCAATTAAATAAATTAAGTTGGGTAAATGAAAAAGGACTATTAAAAAAATAGTATTTAGGAGGATGTATGCATACAAAAGGTCAAAAAATTAAAGTTTTTGCTGGGAACTCTAATGTAAGGCTTGCAAGAAAAGTTTGTAATCAACTGGGTTTGGAATTAGGTGATAATAATGTTTCTACATTTAGTGATGGTGAAATATCGGTAAATATTAATGAAACTGTAAGAGGTAGAGATGTGTATATTATTCAATCTGTAGCTCCACCAAAAGTAAATACAAATTTAATGGAATTGTTAATTATGATTGATGCATTAAAAAGAGCTTCTGCTGGTAGAATTACTGCAGTAATTCCATATTATGGATATGCTAGACAGGATAGAAAAGCTAAGGCTAGAGATCCGATTAGTGCAAAATTAATTGCTAATTTAATTACTGAAGCTGGTGCTGATAGAATGTTAACGATGGATTTGCATGCTCCACAGATTCAAGGATATTTTGATATTCCTGTAGATCATTTAATTGGAGTTCCAATTTTGACTGAGTATTTTACAAGAAAAAAACTTGAAAATTTAGTACTTGTTTCACCAGATTTAGGTTCAGTAACAAGAACAAGAAATTTTGCCGAAAGATTAGGTGTACCTTTAGCAATTATTGATAAAAGAAGACCTAAAGCAAATGAAGTTGAAGTAATGAATGTAATTGGTGATATTGAAGGCAAAAATGTATTGTTAGTTGACGATATGATTGACACAGCTGGAACAATTACTAGTGGTGCAAATGCATTAAAAGACTTGGGTGCAAAAAGAGTTTTTGCTTGCTGTACACATGGCGTTTTTTCGGGTCCTGCATTTGAAAGAATTGAAAATTCAGTTATTGAAGAGTTAGTTACATTAGATACAATATATAATCCTAAAATAAGTAAGGTTGATAAAATTACATCGTTATCTGTTGCTCCTATATTTGCTGAAGCAATTAAGAGAATTTATAGTAATGAGTCGATTAGTGTATTATTTTAACCTAACAATATGTATAAATTGAGTCTAAGTTTTACTTAGACTTTTTTTGATGAAGATTTAAGAAAAAGGAAAAGGTGTAAGATGTTTGTTATTATTGGATTGGGAAATCCGGGAAGAGAATATGAGAATACAAGACATAATATTGGTTTTAATGTTATCAATGTACTTGCTTCAGAGTATTCAGTGAAAATTAATAAAATTAAACATAAATCGTTGATAGGGACTTTTTTTGTTGATGGTGAAAAGGTAATGCTAGTTAAACCACAAACTTATATGAATAATAGTGGCGAAGCTGTTAGAGAAATTATTAATTATTATGATGTGCCATTAGAAAATGTAATTGTTGTTTATGATGATGTCGATACAAAAATTGGAAGCATTAGAATTAGAAGAAAAGGTTCTGGTGGAAGTCATAATGGAATGAATAATATTATTTATTTATTAAACTCAGACGATATTCCAAGGCTTAGATTTGGGATAGAAAGAAGTGAGACCGTTCCATTAAGAGATTATGTTTTAAGTAATTTTGATAAGAAAAATATAGAGGAAATAAATGATACTATTAGAAGAAGCGTAAAAGCTTTAAAGACTTTTATTACTGATGGGTTAGATAAAGCAATGAATGATTATAACGGTTAGGTTGATAAAATGAAAACACTATTTAATAATATTTTTAAAAATAATGATAGATATGATTATTTTAACGAATTAATAAATAAAAAGAAAGATGTGCTTTTAGATGGTCTTAATGATCAATCAAGAGCTATAGTTTTATATGAAAGTTTTATTATGCATAACAGAGATATGGTTGTTGTAGTAAAAGATGAAAAGACAGCTATTGAATTGGTGGATGAATTAAAATCATTTACGGATGAAGTTGTTTATTTTCCAACAAAGGATATTGTTTTTTTTGATTCATATGCACATTCAAATGAATTAAGAGATAATAGAATAAATGTCTTAAATTTGATAAAATCCGAAAAAAAACATATTGTTGTTACAGTAATTAACAGTCTTCTTATTAAAATGATTGATAAAGATATATGGTATGATAAATATGAAGTCATTAATATGGATTCAATTATTAATTTAGAAGAATTTGAAAATAAACTTATTAAATTGGGATATGAAAGAAATAATATGGTTCAATTTAAAGGTAGTTTTAGTATCCGTGGTGGAATAGTTGATATTTTTCCGATTATAAGTGATTCGCCTTATAGGATTGAATTATTTGGTGATGAAGTCGATTCAATAAGAAAATTTGATATAAGTACTCAAAGAACAATTTTTGAAGTAGAGGAATTCGAATTTGGTCCATGTAGAGAAATTGTTTTAGATGATATACTTAAAAAAAGATTAGTCGATAAATTATTAGATGCAATTGAAAATAAAAGTGTAAAAGAAAATCAGCTTGAAATTTATAGAAAATATGTTGAGATGCTTAATGAAAATATTTATATTGATGGACTTAATAACTATTTTTCATTGATTTATAATAATTCAAATAATTTTTTAGAATATTTTGATAATCCGCTTGTTACCATATTATCGCCTAATATTATTAGTGAAAAAATTAATTTCTTTATTAGTGATGTAAATGAACGGTTTAGTACGTATTTAAAAAGTAAAGAAGTATTAAGTGAACAATATGATGTGTTATTTTCATTTTTAGAATTCAAGAAACTTATTAGTAATAATCAAGTAATATTATTTGATGATTTAAAAAAGAAACTTTTTGATTTTAACTATGATAATAGCGTTAGTTTTCCAACTAGGGAAACACCTAGATATTTTAAAAAATTGACTGAATTTGTGATAGATATTAAAATGTTTAAAAATAAAGGGTATAAAATAGTAGTTATTCTGGAAAATATGGAGAAGATAAATTCATTAAAATCTTTTTTAATTGAAAATGAAATATATCCTAAAATAAATTCTAAAAATATAAAAAGTGGAGAAATTGTTATTACCCAGGGCATTGTGAAAGACGGGTATATTTTAGATGCATTAAAAACAGTGGTTGTAACTGAAAATGAGTTATACGGTGTTAGAAAATTCAAAAAAAATAAATTTAGGACTGATAAATCAAAAATAATTAAAACTTATGAGGAATTATCAGTGGGTGATTTAGTCGTTCATGAAGAACATGGTATTGGGAAATTTGTTGGCGTATTTAAATTAAATATTATGAATAATGATAATGATTATTTAAAAATAAATTATGCAAGTTCTGGAGTTTTATATGTCCCTGTTAATCAAATGGATATAATTCAAAAATATATTGGAAAGAAAAAAGAAACAACAAAATTAAGTAATTTAAATAGTGATGTTTGGAAGAAAAAGAAAGCAAAAGTTAAAAAAGCAATTTCAGAGATGACTGATGAATTAATTGAATTGTATTCAAAACGTAAGAAAGCAAAAGGTTTTCAATTTGATAAAGATTCTTCGTGGCAAAAAGAATTTGAAGATTTATTTCCGTATAAAGAAACTGATGATCAATTGAGCTGTACTGAAGATATAAAAAAAGATATGGAAAAGAGTCAACCTATGGAAAGACTTCTTTGTGGTGATGTTGGATACGGTAAAACTGAAGTTGCTATAAGAGCTATATTTAAAGCTGTTGATAATGGTAAGCAAGTTGTTTTTTTAGTTCCAACTACTATTTTAGCTCAACAACATTATAAAAATTTAAAAGAAAGATTTTCTAAATATCCTATTAATATTGAGGTTTTAAGTAGATTTAAAACAAAAAAAGAACAAGATGATATTGTAAAAAGATTAAAAATCGGATTAGTTGATATAGTTATTGGGACTCATAGAGTTTTATCAAAGGATGTTAAATATAATAATTTAGGATTACTTGTAATTGATGAAGAACAGAGATTTGGAGTGAAAGACAAGGAAAAAATTAAATTTATTAAAGAAAATGTGGATATATTGACATTGACAGCAACACCAATACCTAGAACTCTTCATATGTCTTTAATAGGAATTAGAGATATGTCAGTTATTGAAGATCCACCTGAAAATAGATATCCAGTTCAAACTTATGTAACTGAATTTGATGAAGTGTTAGTTAGGGAAGCAATCTTAAGAGAAGCAGCAAGAGAAGGACAAGTCTATTTTGTTCATAATAGAGTAAAAGATATTGAAGAATTTAGTTTAAAGATTCAAAAACTTGTGCCAAATTTAAGAATAAGGTATGCACATGGACAAATGAGTAGTAGAAAATTAGAAAAGATTATGATAGATTTTTTAAATTATGAATTTGATGTTTTGATTTCTACAACAATTATAGAAACGGGTCTTGATATTCCACGAGTAAATACAATTTTGATAAATGATGCAGATAATTTTGGGTTGTCTCAATTGTATCAACTTCGAGGAAGAGTTGGCAGATCTAATAAAATTGCATATGCATATTTGCTTTATAAAGAAAAAAAAGTGTTGTCAGAGGTAGCGGAAAAAAGATTGAAAGCTATTAAGAATTTTACAGAACTAGGCGCTGGTTTTAAAATTGCAATGCGTGATTTAGAAATTCGTGGTGCAGGTAACCTTTTAGGTGCAAGTCAGCATGGTGAAATGGAATCAATAGGATATGAATTATATACAAAATTATTAGAAGAAAGTGTAAAAAAAGCAAGAGGAGAAAAAGTCGATTATAAAATTGATACTAATATTAATTTAAAAATCAATGCATTTATTCCTGATAGTTATATTTCTAATTCTAATTTTAAATTAGAGATGTATAAAAAGGTATCTGTTATTCAATCAGAAGATGATGTTTTTGATATTCAAGATGAGTTTATTGATAGATTTGGTGATATACCGACTGAAGTTGAATCACTTATTGATATATCATTAATGAAATCAATGTTAGAAAAACTTTGTATTTGCGATATGGTTGATAAAAATAATAGAATAGGGTTTTCTTTTACTGATGATGGAACATTTAACTTAGATGTTTTATCGAGTTTGGTAAAAAATTATAAAAGAAAGATTAGAATACCGGATCAGTTAAAGCCTTATTTTGAATATTATTTTAGTAATAAAATTGTTACAGAAAAAGAAAAATTACAAGAGATTAACAATGTCATTAAAAAGGTTTATAAAGAATTTATTTAATGATATAATAAGTTTTGCTTGATAATGATGAATATAAAATAGGAGTGGTAAAATGAATTTCAAAAAAATGATGGTAGTTGTTTTAATAGTGATATCAATATTTGCAATAGGATGTTCAAGTAGTGAGCCAACAAATGAAGAGAAAGATGTTAATACTGAAAGTAATGATATAGTTGTGCCAGAAGGTTCTGTTGCAAGAATAGATAAAACTTTTATAACAGAAGAAGAATATAATAAAAATATTGCTCTTGTAAAATATGTTTATGAGAAAAACTATGGAGCGGATGTATGGGAGCAAGATTATAATGGAAGAAAAATTGGTTCCATTGCTGAAGAGCAGACTTTAGATAAACTTGTAAGAGTTCAACTGATTAAAAATTATGTGAATGAAAATTCTGATTATGTAATTGATAACGAAGAAACTACGAAAGCTTTAGAGTCGTTTAAAGAAGAAATTAGTAATGATGAAGAAAGAAAGACATATTATTCTGATAATGGTATAAATGATGAGTTTGTAGTGAAACAAATTGAAGATGCTATGGTTTTACAAGAATTTCAAGATATTTTAAAAAATGAAATTGAAAAAGATACTGCTTTCTTAGAAGAGCGATATAAAAATTATGTTGTAAAAGTTGATGCAAGTCATATTTTAGTAGATGATGAAGCACAATTAAAAGTAGTTCAAGAAAAGCTTAAAGCGGGAGAAGATTTTGCTGAAGTAGCTAAAGAATATTCGAAAGATCCAGGATCTGCAACAAATGGAGGAGAACTTGGTTATTTTGATAGAAATAAAATGGTTCCTGAATTTGAAGAAGCAGCTTTTAATTTAGAAATTGGTGAAATGAGTGAACCAGTTCAAACTCAATTTGGATATCATATTATTAAATTAAACGATAAGAAAACTGTTGCAGATTTAATTAATGATAAAGAAAGTGAAGAAAGTATTAAGAATTATAAAGATCAAATTGTTATGAGTGCTATTCAAAATAAATATACTGAGAAAATTGAGACTTTAATAGCTAATGCTGAAATTGAAAAATATAAAGAATTTAATGAAGCTACTGAAACTGAAAATAACTAATAGATAAAGGTGGGAAAATGTCTACAAAAAAAACATTTTTAAGAGGAGCTGCAATTCTAGGAGCTGCAGGAATTGTTATAAAGATATTAGGAGCAATATTTAGAATACCATTAGGCAATATGCTTGGTGATGAAGGAATGAGTTATTATCAAACGGCTTATCCGATGTATTTATTGCTTATTACTATATCTACTGCAGGTTTTCCAACTGCAATTGCTAAAACGATTTCAGAAAAAAGAGCAGTTTCCGATTATGATGGAATCAGAAAAATATTTAAAACATCTTTTTATTTGATGACTGTAATGGGATTTATTAGTTTTATAGTTTTATATTTTGGATCTGAAACTATTGTTAAGTTAGTGAAAAACGATCCAGAATCTGTATTTGCGATGAAAGCAATGGCGCCAGCATTATTGTTTGTTTCAATGATGTCTGTTTTTAGAGGCTTTTTTCAAGGTCTACAAGATTTAAAACCATATGCAATTTCTCAAATTGTTGAACAGTTTTTTAGAGTAATAATAGGATTGGGATTAGCGGTTTTATTAATAGATAAAGGTATTGCATACGCTGCAGCTGGTGCAACATTTGGTGCTGCTGTAGGTGGTTTTTTTGGTTTAATATTCATGGTTATTTATTATTTAAGAAGTAGAAATAATATTTTTGAAGGCGTAGAGTCTATACATGAAAATGATGAGTCATACGGTGAAGTTTTAAAAAAATTAGTTTTAATATCAATTCCAATCACTATGGGAGCGGCTGTAATTCCTGTGATGAACATTATTGATCTTGGAATTGTTATGAGAAGATTAAATTCAATAGGAATTATAGACCAGGCAAATGATTTATACGGACAGCTTACAGGATATGCAAATGCACTAACGAATCTACCAGCAATAATTACTGTTGCGTTTCAGATAAGTTTAGTGCCTGCAATTACAAGTTTGAAAATTACAAATAAAGAACAATTAAAAACAACAATAGAAACTGCAATTAGAATTTCTTTGATTATCGGATTGCCTGCAGCTGTTGGTCTTGTAACTTTAAGTGAAGGAATAATGATGTTATTGTATCCTTCTCAATTAGAAATAGTGAGTTCGGTTTCAAGAATATTAAGTGTTCTTGGTTGGGGAGTAGCTTCACTTGCTGTTTTCCAGATTTCTACTGGAATATTACAAGGACTTGATAAGCAAACTTTGCCTGCAAGAAATTTATTTACTGGTGCAATTGCTAAATTAGTATTTAGTTATGTGTTAATTGGGATTCCTGAAATAAATATTCTTGGAGCGGCAATATCTACTGTAATAGCATATTCTATTGCGGCGGTATTAAATTTAAAAGATGTATTTAAATATAGTAAAATTAAACCAGATTTAAGAAAAATGTTTGTTAAACCTGTAATAGTTGTAGCAATTATGGGGGCTTTAGTAAAGAGTACTTATTATTTTGGCTCAATGTATATTTCTCCACGTACAGCAACGCTTGCTGCTGTGCTGGTGGGAGTGGTATCATATACAGTACTTCTTTTTGTTTTTAAAGTAATTGATGATGATGATCTTAAATTGATGCCATATGGAAGTAAATTAAAAAAAATAATGAATTTAATCCATTAAGAAGGTGACAAATTGAAAAAAATTATAATTGTTGGAATGGGACCAGGAGCTGAAAAATTATTAACATTGGAAGCGAATGAAATACTTGAAAATGCAAAAAAAGTATTTTTCCGTACCATTTCTCATCCGGTGGCTGAAAAATTAATTAGTAATGGTGTCAGTTTTAAATCGTATGATTCGTTTTATGATAAATACGATGATTTTGATGATTTGCATGAGGCAATTGGAGAAGATTTAATAGCTAATATTAATGAAGGCGAAGAAGTTATTTATGCAGTTCCTGGAAATCCTTTGATGTATGACGATACAGTAAGATATTTATTTGATATAAAAGATGAAAATTTAGAAATTGAAGTTATTTATGGAGCTAGTTTGCATGATGTAGCAATGGCTTCGATAGATATGCCGGTAACTGATGTAATTTCAATTTCAAGCGCTCTTGAAATTAAGAAACATAATATTGATTATAGAAAAGATAATTTAATTATTGGGGTATTTAATCAATATATAGCTTCAAATATAAAAATTGATTTACTTGTAAATTATGATTTAGAACATATTGTTTATTTTATTTATGGAGCTAAAACAGAAGAAGAATATATTGAAAAAATTCATTTGGAAGATATCGATCGACTTGATAAATATAACCATTTGACTTGTATTTTTATTCCTAAGAATAATGATAAGAAAAACTTTTCTGATTTTATAGAAATTATGGACTTTTTGCGTTCTGAGGATGGATGCGCATGGGATAGAAAACAAACAAATAAATCTTTAGCAGCTCATACTATTGAAGAGGTATATGAAGTTGTTTCTGCTATAGAAGATGAAGATTATGATCATTTAAAAGAAGAATTAGGAGATTTATTGTTACAAGTGGTTTTTTATGCTCAGATTAATTCAGAAGAAGGTTATTTTGACATTTACGATGTAATTGATGGTATAGTAAAAAAAATGATTAGAAGGCATCCTCACATTTTTTCGGACGCAGAATATGATAATGAAGATGATAATATTCATTGGGAACAGATAAAAAAAGAAGAGTATGATGAAAATTACATTTATGAATCAATGCAAAGAATACCGGCAAAATTACCGTCTTTAATGAAAGCTTATAAAATTCAAGAAAAAGCTGCAAAAGTTGGATTTGATTGGGATTCTGTTGAAGGGGCGATTGAAAAACTGTTTGAGGAAATTGATGAGTTAATGGAAGTTAAAGATTCAGGTAATGTTAATTTAATAATTGATGAACTCGGCGATGTATTGTTTTCAATTGTAAATGTTGCAAGAATTTTACAGGTAAGACCTGAAGTCGCACTAGAAAGTACTAATAAAAAGTTCGTTTCAAGATTTAAAAAAATGGAATATTCAAATTCAGCGACTTCTAAAGAGTTTTCCTCACTTTCGCTAAATGAAATGGAAAAATTGTGGGAAAAAGCAAAAAAATAAAAAAAACCTTGAAAAACTTCGAAGAAGTCGGTATTATAGGTGTATAGTTGATAATATCAAGGAGGGATACAATGAACAAACCGGAAATAATTGCAAATATATCTGAAAAATCAGGTTTATCAAAAAAAGATGCTGAAAAGGCAATGACTGCATTTTTAGAAACTATTGAAGAAGCTTTAATAGCTGAGGAAAAAATTCAATTAGTTGGTTTTGGATCTTTTGCTGTAAAGCACAGAAAAGCTAGAAAAGGAAGAAATCCTCGTAATCCAGAGCAAGTTATTGAAATACCAGCATCAAAAGCTCCTGTATTTAAAGCAGGAAAAACTTTAAAAGATAAAGTTAATAAATAAATTAAAGCGGCTTTATAGCTGCTTTTTTATTTCTTTAGTAGAGAACACTCGTGTCTTAAGACATGAGATGAATTTATATTTAGATTGATTTCATTAATCGAAGAATTGTACAAGTGGTTTATATAGTACAGACAAAGGTATGAAAAATAAAACTAAAAAAAATCAATTAATGCTAAATTAATATATTAAAATGACGAAATTATTATACGAGGTGGTATGTTATGGAAGATATGAGAATAGATAAATATTTAAAAATTACGCGATTAATTAAGAGAAGGACGATTGCAACTAAAGCATGTAAAGATGGGAATGTATTTATAAATGAAAAAGTTGCAAAACCCGGTACAAAAGTTTCAGTTGGTGATATAATTAGAATAGAGTTTGGCGAAAATGTTGTAACTGTAAAAGTAAATGCTATTAGTGGACATATTAAGAAAGAAGATGTTTCTGAATTAATTGATTATATATAAAAAAGTGGATGTGATTATATGATAATGAAAACATTAAAAAGACATAGATTAATTATGATGGTTTTTGTTGTAGTATTTATTTATTTTTCATATAATTACTTTAAGCAAGAAATGAAGCTTCAAGAATTATATAATGAAAATTGTCAGAAAAAAGTAGAAATTCAGAAAATTGATAATAGAATAGAAAATTTGGAGAATGATTTAAAAGATATTAAGAGTAATGAAAACATTAGTAGAGTGGCTAGAGAAAAATTAAAAATGATTTATCCAGATGAGATTTTATATATTATTGAAGATTAATAGTGATTGTTATTGTGTTTAATGTTTATAAGGAGGAACGGCTTTAATGGCAACTGTAGCTGGTGAAATTCATAAAGGTGAAGTAACAGGAATTACAAATTTTGGAGCATTTATTAAATTAGAAAATGGTGAAACGGGATTATGCCATATTTCAGAAGTTTCTTCAGAATATGTTAAAGATGTAAAAAAACACTTGGAAATCGGACAAAAAGTAGATGTTAAGGTAATAAAGGCTGATTCTAATAAGCTTAGTTTATCAATTAAAGCATGTGAAGAAAAAGTTGAAAAAAAGCGACCTGAAATTAAGAAGACTTCGAGTAAATCATATGGTGTGAAAAAAGATTTTGAAAAAATGTTATCTAGTTTTATAGATAATGCAGATGATTCTTTTCAAAAACCGGCAAAAGGTAATAGAAGAAAAGGTAATGGATATAACAGAAAATAGGTGAGTATAATGAGAAAAATATCAGTTATTGATATGGGGACTAATTCAGTTAGACTTTTATTATGCGAATTTAATAATGGGAAAATTATTAATAGAAATAAGAAACTGATTACAACACGACTTGGAGAAGGTGTTGATAAAAACAAAAAAATAACTGATAGAGCAATTAATGATACTGTAAAAGCTGTAAAAGAATTTGTTGATGAAGCTACTAATAAAAATTATAGTATTTATAAAATAATTGGAACAAGTGCTCTTCGTGATGCTGAAAATAGCTATCATGTTGTTGATGATATAAAAACAGAGACGGGTTATGATATTGATATTATTAGTGGAAAAGCGGAAGCAAAATTCGGTTATGAAGGTGTTGTTAACAGTATTGAATCAACTGGAAAAAATCTAGTTATTGATATTGGAGGAGGTTCGACTGAATTAATATTTGGGAATAATAATATTGATTTAATTGATAGTCTTAATATTGGTGCAGTAAGAATGACAGATAGATGTGTAAAAAATGAAATTCCAACAGAAGATGAATTAGATTATTTAAGAAATGAAATTGATATTATTATAGATGAATTTATAATAAATAATGATATTAGCAGTTTTGATAATGTTATAGGTATTGGTGGTACTATAACTACTTTAAGTGCGATTAATTTAAAAATGGATAAATATGATTTGAATTTAATTCAAGGAAGTAAATTTAATTATTACGAATTAAGCAAAATAATTAAAAAGTTTATTAGTGTTGATTTTAATAAAAGATGTGAAATTGTAGGGTTACAAAAAGGGAGAGCTGATATTATCATTGCTGGTAGTATTATTTTAGAAAGATTGTTTAATAAGTTTAATTTTACTGAAATTATAGTCAGTGATTTTGATAATTTAGAAGGTATAATTTTTAGTGAAATTATTTAGAGTGCTGCGCTTTGCGTAGTTTTTTTGTGTATATTATATAGGCGGTGAAGAAATGATAAAAAGAAATATTATAAATAATGTACTTGATGCTGCAATGTCAAGAGGTGGAGATTTTGCAGAAATATTTATTGAAGATAGATTTAATACTGCAATTTCATTATCTTCTGGTGATATTGAAAAAAGCTTATCCGGAAGAGATTTTGGTGTTGGAATTAGAATTTTTAAAGGATTAAAAAGCATTTATGTGTATACAAATAATGTAGAAGAAGAAAATTTAATTAAACTTGCAAAAGAAGCGGCTTTAGGTTTAAAAAAAGAGGATGTTAATAAAAAGATTGAACTTATGAAAATAGAAGTTAAAAATAATCATATTATTAGAAAATATCCTGCGTCTGTATTATCTAGTGAAAAAATCGAATTAATGAAACGTGCATATAATAAAGCTAATCAATATGATGAGTTGATAAAACAAGTGAAAGTTAATTATATGGATTATGATAAAAAAATAATGATTGTTAATAGTGAAGGATTAAATAAAACTGATAGAAGAACTAGATCTAGAATTTTTGTGACTTCAATAGCAGAAAAAGATGGCGAAATGCAAACTGGTTCTGATAGTATTGGAGCACATAAAGGATTTGAACTTTATGATGGGGAAGTAGTGGATGATGTTGCTATTGAAGCATCTAGAGTAGCAAAAGCAATGATTTTGGCTGATAAATGTCCAAGTGGTAAAATGGATGTTGTAATTGATAATGGCTTCGGAGGTGTAATTTTTCATGAAGCTTGTGGACATGGACTTGAGGCTACATCTGTTGCTAAAGGAAATTCTGTTTTTGCAGGAAAACTAGGAGAAAAAGTAGCTTCTGAGATTGTAACAGCTATTGATGATGGAACATTAAAAAATGAATGGGGTTCATCAAATATAGATGATGAAGGAAATCCTACTACTAAAAATATATTGATTGAGAATGGAATATTAAAAAATTACATGGTAGATAAATTTAATGGTCGACGAATGGAAATGAGGGCAACGGGTTCTTCTAGAAGACAGAGTTATAAATATGCACCAACTTCTAGAATGACAAATACATATATTGCAAACGGAAAATCTACTAAAGAAGAAATAATTAAAAATACTGAAAATGGATTGTTTGCAAGAAAAATGGGTGGTGGATCTGTTAATCCAATGACAGGAGAATTTAATTTTAGTGTCATGGAAGGATATATTATTAAAAACGGAAAAATTGAGAGACCTGTTAGAGGAGCTTCTTTGATTGGAAAAGGTAGCGAAGTTCTTAATAGAATTGATATGGTAGGAAATAATTTTAAATTTGGACAAGGTATGTGTGGTTCTATTAGTGGTTCAATTCCTGTTAATGTCGGTCAACCTACAATTAGAGTTAAAGATATCACTGTAGGTGGAGTTAAGGAGGCAAAATAATGGTAAATATGAATGAAATAATAAATGAGCTTTTAGTGAAAAGTAAAAAATTTGGTTTTGATGAAGCCGAAGTAATGATTAAGGATGATAAAAATTTTGAAACTACAGTATATAAGGGAGAAATTGATAATTATAGTATTTCTGAAAATTTTGGTTTATCATTTAGAGGTATAAAAAATAATATTATGGGTTATTCATATACTGAAAAACTTGATGAAAATTCAGTTGAAATGCTTCTTGAAAATGCTATGAATAATTTAAAAAATATTGATTCAAAAGATCAAGAATTTCTATTTGGTAATGAAGAGAATCTAGAATATGTAAAAATAAATCAATATAATGAGAAACTAAATGAAGTTTCGAATGAAAGAAAAATTGAAATATTAAAGAAAATGGAAAAAACAGCATTTGAATATGATAAAAGAGTAAAGTCTATTAATTATTGTTTATTTGAAAACGGAGAAACAAGCCATAGAATTAAAAATACATTAGGTCTTGATTTGTATGAAAAATCAAATTTATCATTTTGTTTTTTAAATGTGGGTGTTGAAGAAAATGGTGAAATGCAGAGTGCTCATAGTATTTTTGTAGGGAATGATATTAACTTTTTAAATGAAAAGGAACTTGCTTATGAAGCTGCCGATAAAGCTATTAAACTAATAGGTGCTGAAACTATTGAAAGTGATAATTATCCAGTGATAATTGAAAATAAAACATTTGCGTCACTTTTACAAGCTTTTTCGCCGATTTTTTCAGCTGAGCAAGTTCAAAAAGGAACATCACTTTTAAAAGATAAAATTAATTGTAAAATTGCTGCTAGTAATATTAGTATTATTGACAATCCGCATATGAAAGGGAAAATTGCAAGTGCATCATTTGATGCTGAGGGTGTTCCTACAAAATATAAAGAAGTTATTAAAAATGGTGTGCTTACAACATATCTTCACAACATGAAAACTGCATATATCGGAAATGTAAAGCCAACAGGAAATGCTACTAGAGGCTCTTATAAATCAAGTATTGGCATATCACCTTCAAATTTTTATGTTGAAAATGGAAATGTAACAAAAGATGATATGATAAGTGAAATTGAAAAAGGTTTATTAATAGTGAGTTTAGAAGGACTTCATGCAGGACTTAATTCTGTATCTGGTGATTTTTCATTATCAGCAAAAGGGTTTTTAATTGAAAATGGTAAAATTATTAGACCTGTAAATCAAATCACAGTATCTGGAAATTTTTTAGAGCTTTTAAAAAATGTTAAAACAGTTGGAAATGATTTAGATTTTACAATGCCTAGCGGAAGTAGTCTTGTTGGTTCTCCAAGTTTAAGAGTTGATAAATTAACAGTATCTGGGAATTAATATAAGTTGGTGAGAAAATGATAATTGAAAAATTTAAAAAGTCAATTAATGAAAAAAATATTATTAAATATGGGGATTCAATTGTAATTGCAATATCAGGAGGGCCTGATTCAGTTGCAATGACGCATCTTCTTATGTCAATTAAAGAAGAATATGGGTTAAAACTTTTTGGTGTTCATTTAGACCATTTAACTAGAAATGGAAAATCAACTGAAGATAGAAAGTTTGTAGAGAAATTTTTAAGTGAAAACGGCATTGAAAGTTTTATATATACAAAAGATGTTTCTAAAATGGCAAAAGAATTAAATATATCATTTGAAGAAGCAGGAAGACTTGAAAGGTATAGAATTTTTAAAGAAGTAATGAAAAAAACAAATTCTAATAAAGTTGCTCTTGGACAGAATTTAAATGATCAAGGTGAAACTATATTGTTTAGACTTTTCAGAGGTACGGGACTTGATGGGCTTACTGGAATTGAATATAAAAGAGAAGACAATATTATTAGACCAATTTTAGATTTAAGTAGAAAAGAAATCGAAAAGTATTGTGAAGACAATAATTTAATAACTAGAAGAGATCATACTAATTTTGAACCAATTTATTCAAGGAATAAAATAAGATTGGAAATACTTCCGTATGTAAGAGAAAAGTTTAATGATAAAATTGATGAAACGCTATCAAGAACTGCAAATATATTAAGAGAAGATAAACTTCTTATTGATAAAATAGTAAATGATTATTTTAAAAATAACGTAGTATTAAAAAAAGAGCATTACATTTTAAATATTGATAAATTCAATAATGAACTTTTTTCTTTAAAAAGCAGATTAATAAGAAAAATACTATTTGAAATGAATGGAACAATCGAAGGGCTTACTTATAATCATGTAAATGAAATTATTGAATTAATAAATGAAAAAAATACAGGTAAGTTTAAAGTTCAACATGATGTTAAATTCAAAATAAATTATAATGAACTTATTATTTTAAAAAAAGAAAATAATGAGGTTAAGAAGGATAATGAGAAAATAAAAATCGAATCAATTACAAAACTTGATGAAATAAAAATTTCACCATCTAAAAACGATATATATATTGATGCTGATAAAGTAATTGGTGAAATCTATGTTAGAACAAGAAAACCTGGAGATAGATTTAGCCCTCTTGGAATGTATGGAAGTAAGAAAATTAAAGATTATTTTATTGATGAAAAAATTGATTCAGAATTAAGAAATTCTATTTCGCTTGTATGTGATGAGGAAAATATTATTTGGATAGTTGGCTTTAGAATGAGTAATAAATATAAAATAACAAAAAGTACTAAAAATGCGTTACATTTAACATATGAATAGTTGTTGTAGTGATAATTTTATGTTAGAATAGTTATAGATTTGCAAATAAGGAGGAAACGATATATGAAGAAGTTCTTTAAGGGAGCTACTATATATTTAATAATATTTATTGCAATATTATTTATTGTTAAATTTTATGGAGGAGCCCAAACAGAAATTGTAAAGTTGGATGTTACTCAGTTAAACGAGATGTTAAAAGCAAACGAAATAAGTTATGCAAAAATAGATACTGAAAATAAAGTTACTGGAACTTTAAAAAATGGTAGTCAATTTACATCAAATATTCCTGGAGTAATTAGTGATAATATGGGAGATCAAATTTATGAGTTGATTGATAGCGGTGAGCTGAAATTAGAAGGTGAAACTTCAATTCAAAACCCATGGTATTTGGAGATGCTTCCTACAGTATTTTTAATATTAATTCTTGTTGGATTTTGGTTTGTATTTATGCAAAATTCTCAAGGTGGCGGTTCAAAAGTTATGAAGTTTGGTAAGTCTAAAGCTAGACTTAATAAACAAGATGAAGGTAAAAGAATTACATTTGCCGATGTTGCAGGATTAAAAGAAGAAAAAGAGGAAATGGCTGAACTTGTCGATTTTTTAAGAAATCCTAAAAAATATATTGATTTAGGTGCTAGAATACCAAAAGGTATTTTAATGGTGGGTCCTCCAGGAACTGGTAAAACTTATTTAACAAAAGCTGTTGCTGGTGAAGCGGATGTTCCATTTTACAGTATTTCTGGATCTGATTTTGTTGAAATGTTTGTTGGTGTTGGTGCATCAAGAGTTAGAGATTTATTTAAAGAAGCAAAAGAAAATTCTCCATGTTTAATATTTATTGATGAAATAGATGCAGTTGGCAGAAAAAGAGGTGCTGGTCTAGGTGGCGGGCATGATGAAAGAGAACAAACATTAAATCAATTATTAGTTGAAATGGATGGATTTGAAGAAAATCAAGGCATAATTTTAATTGCTGCAACAAATAGACCTGATATTTTAGACCCAGCACTTTTAAGAGCGGGAAGATTTGATCGTCAAGTTATGGTTGGAATTCCTGATGTAAGAGAACGTGAGCAAATATTAGAAGTTCATTCTAAAAATAAACCAATTGGTGATGATGTTGATTTAGAAGTAGTTGCAAAAGGAACTCCGGGATTTACTCCTGCTGATTTAGAAAATTTATTAAATGAAGCTGCACTTTTATCTGCAAGAAGAAGTGATAAAAAAATTAGAATGGAAACTGTTGAAGAAGCAAAAATTAAAGTTATTGCAGGTGTTGAAAAGAAAAGTAGAGTAATTAGTGAAAAAGAAAGAAAACTTACTGCATATCATGAAGGTGGACATGCATTATTAGCTAAATTACTTCCTGATACTGATCCTGTTCATCAAGTAACTATAATACCACGTGGTCGTGCTGGCGGATTTACGCTTCAACTTCCAAGAGAAGATAGAAGTTATCAAACTAAAAAAAGTTTAGAAACTGAATTAATAATTTTATTGGGTGGAAGAGTAGCTGAAAAAATTATTTTAGGTGATGTTTCAACTGGAGCTAGTAACGATTTAAGTAGAGTTACAAAAATCGCAAGATCAATGGTTGTTGAGTATGCAATGAGTGATAATTTAAGTTCAATGTCATATTCTACAGGTCAAGAAGTTTTCTTAGGAAATGATATGACTTCAAAACGTGAATATTCTGAACAAGTTGCAGCTGATATAGATAGAGAAATAAGAGGCATTGTTGATAATGCGTTTGATAATGCATATAATTTATTAGAAAGCAATCAAGATAAATTACATGCAATTGCAAAAGCTCTTTTAGAATATGAGACTTTAAATGGTGAAGAATTTGATTTATTATTAAATGAAGGTTTTGATAAACTTAAGGAAAAGATAGATTCTGAAAAAGCAATGAAAGAGATTGAAAGACAAGAAAACCTTAAAAAAGCTGAAGAAGAAAAGAAAAAACAAGAAGAATTATTAAAAGAAAATGAAAATATAGATTCAGAAGAGGTTGAATCGGATATATTAAAAAAAGAATTTACTTTTAATGATGAAGAATAAAAAATTAATCCTCTATTTATAGAGGATTTTTTTGATGTAGATTGATTATATTAAATCAAAGAATTACAATGAGAGGTTTATAATTGTAGACAAAGAAATGATTTAGATGAAAGGAGAATAATGGAAAATTATAATTTGAAAATTGGAATGAAAAACGAATCAAGCTTTATAGTTGAAGAAAAGCATACTGCAGCTCAATATGGGAGTGGGACACTTTATGTTTTCGCAACACCGGCAATGATTGGTCTTATAGAAAATTCGGCACTTAATTGTGTAGATATGCTAATTGGCGAAAAATATTCAACTGTAGGAATTCATTTAGATGTAAAACATATTGCAGCAACTAAAATGGGACAAAAAGTTAGAGCTGTTTCTGAACTTATTGAAATTGATGGTAAAAAACTTTTATTTAAAGTTGAAGCTTTTGATGAGGAAAAGAAAATTGGTGAAGGATATCATTCAAGATATATAATTGATATTGAAAAGTTTATGAATAAACTTAATTAAAGGATGTGTTTATGGAAATTCTATTAACGGGTTATGCAATGCTTCCAAAAGGAATTACAGCTACAAAATTATATGGGGTTGTTGGCATTGCTGTTTTAGTTGAAAAAGAAACAAGTGTGATTTTAGATTTTGAATGTTCACTTGCAACAAATTTAGCAAAAGAATATGTAAAAAAATTAGTTGTTGGATCTAAATTAAAAGAATATGAAAAAATTGAAGAAAGAATTATAAATCATTATCATGGAGCAGCGCAAAAAGCAATCGCTACAGCAATTAAAAGTTGCAGTGCCCAATATTATCAGCTATTAAATAATAAGTAATAAATAATTCTTTTAATTATAAGGGTGATGTGGTATAATCTTTGTGAAATAAAAATCATGCCATTACAATTTCTTAATTATATTAAAGGAAATGGATAACTTGGAAATAAGATTCATTTTCAACTATTTTAAGAATAAATGCATGTTTTAAAATTATATATAAACCTAGTTATTTATTGATAAAATATACAAATTTTATTAAAGTAAATAAGGTGCGGTTATTGTGAATGCACAGTAACTGCACCTTTTTTTGTGTGAAATAGAAAATCATTTGATTAACTATCAATTTATATATAAAAATGTAGGAGTCGTAGATTAGAAGGGGGAAAAAATGAAGTTTGATTTATTATCTTGGATTATGAATCCATTTGTACTTATGTTTATATCAGTTGTACTAGGGTTATTGTTCGGTAGAATAAGATTCGGAAAATTTAATTTTGGAATTTCAGGAACACTTTTTTCAGGATTGCTTCTTGGTTGGGGTGTATTAAAAATGGCAAGAGGAATAGACGAGGGAGATGCTGGTTTTAAAAGTGCTTCAAAATTAATCAGCAGCGGCGTTGTTGATAAAAGTTTTTTTTATTTATTTTTAATTTTATTTGTAGCTGCTGTCGGCTTATTAGCAGCAAAGGACATAGGTACTGTGCTTAAGAAATATGGTATTAAGTTCATTGTTTTAGGTTTTATTATTACTCTTGCAGGTGCACTTGGAACTTATGGAATGACATTATTAAGTTCAAGTTCAAGCCCTTATGAAGTTGCAGGTGTATATACAGGAGCATTAACAAGTTCGCCAGGATTAGCTGCAGCACTTGAAACAGGAGATGAACATGCACATGAATGGGCTAATGAATATGAAACTTTAAATGATCATGACAAAACAAGAATATTAAATATTATTGATTCATCAGGCAAATTGACTGTTGACAATGTTAAGACTTTAACAGATATTCAAAAAGATACTTTCTATAAAAATGCTCAAGCTGGAATAGGAGTGGGTCATGCGATAGGATATCCAATAGGTGTTTTAATAGTAATTTTCGCAATGAATTTTCTTCCTAAAATTTTTGGCATTGATATGGATGAGGAAAAAGAAATTTTTGATAGAGAAATGAAAGCAGGAAAAAATAAAGAAAATATTAAAGAGGTAGATTTTGATATTTTAGCATTTATACTTGCATGTTTATTTGGTTATACACTTGGTAAATTTAAAATTAATTTAAATTTCATTGGTTTAGGATATTTTTCATTAGGATCAACAGGTGGGGTTTTAGTAGGTTCGTTATTATTAGGACATATTGGTAAAATTGGAAATATAACTTTTAGAATGAATTCTAAAATTTTAGGAGTTGTTAGACAAATTTCATTAGCGTTTTTCTTAGCAATAGTTGGTTTACGATATGGATTTAAAGTTGTTGACGCAGTAATGGGAACAGGTGCGTATTTAGCTTTAGTAGCATTAGTTGTTGGGATTGTAGCTATGGGAATTGGTTTCTTTGTTGGAAGATATGTATTTAAAATTAATTGGATTATGTTATCAGGAGCTATATGTGGAGGTATGACTTCTACGCCAGGTTTAGGAGCTGCTGTAGATGCAGTAGGATCTGATGATCCGGCAGCAGGATACGGAGCGACTTATCCGTTTGCACTTTTGGGAATGGTTATATTTACCATAGTGCTTCATCATTTACCAATGTAGTTTATAAGAATTTAGAAGGAGGATATAAATGGAAAATAGAATTAGAGATAAAAGATTTTTAAACAAAATAGTTACTGCTTCTGAAGCGGCAAATATGATTCAAGATGGAATGACAGTGGCAACAAGCGGCTTTACGCCATCAGGATATCCTAAAGTGATTCCAAAAGAATTAGCAAAAAGAGTAGAAAATGGTGAAGAAATAGGTATTACATTAATTACGGGAGCTTCTGTTGGTGATGAATTAGATGGTACATTAACTAGAAGTGGTGTAATTAAAAGAAGATTTCCATATCAAACACATAAAGATATGAGAAATAAAATCAATGATGGCAAAATAAAATATCAAGATATGCATTTAAGTCATGTACCGCAATTTATGAATTATGGCTTTTTTGGTAAAATTGATGTTGCTATAATAGAAGCAGTCGCAATAACTGAAGAAGGCGGAATTGTACCCTCTACATCTGTAGGTATTTCTCCTCAAGCCTTAAAATTAGCTGATAAAGTAATGATTGAAATAAATATAAGTCAACCTACAGCATTAGAAGGGGTTCACGATATATATATGACTAAAAAGCCTCCTTTTAGAGAAGCTATTCCAATTACAAAAACAGCAGACCGAATTGGAAAAACTTATATGGAAGTTGATTTTAATAAAGTTGTTGCAATTGTTAAATCTGATATTTCAGATAAAGTTAGACCATTAGGAAAAATTGATGAGAATTCAAAAAAAATCAGTAATAATATTATTGAATTTTTAAAAGATGAAGTTTCTAAAGGACGATTACCAGAGAATTTATTACCATTACAATCTGGAGTTGGAAGTGTTGCAAATGCGGTTTTAGGTGGATTAGTTGATAGCGATTTTGAAAATTTGACTTGTTATACTGAAGTAATTCAGGATTCGATGCTTGATTTAATTGATGCAGGTAAAGTAAATATGATATCAGGTACTAGTTTTACTCCTTCTGAAGAAGGACTAGTTAGATTAATGGATAATATGGAATATTATTCTAAATATTGTATTTTAAGACCAATGGAAATTTCAAATAACCCAGAAGTAATTAGAAGACTTGGTGTGATTGCAATGAATACAGCTATAGAGATTGATATTTATGGGCATGTTAATAGTACTAATATTATGGGGTCTCGGATGATGAATGGAATTGGTGGTTCAGGCGATTTTACTAGGAATGGATACATTTCAATTTTTACTACAGAGTCAATTGCTAAAAATGGAGATATTTCTTCAATTGTTCCTATGGTTAGCCATGTGGATCATACAGAACATGATGTTGAAGTTGTAGTTACAGAACAAGGAATTGCTGATCTTAGAGGGTTATCACCAATTGAAAGAGCTAAAAAAATCATTGAAAATTGCGCTCATCCAATGTATAAAGATAAATTAAAAAAATATTTAGATGATTCAATTAAAACTTCAAAATTCAAACATGAACCACATATGATTGGTGAGGTTTTAAATTGGCATGCTAATTTCTTAAAGTTTGGTAGTATGAAATAATTATTGTATTATTCAAGTATTGAAGTATACAATTATATTTAACATTTTTTTACCACAAAACATTAAAAGTGTGGTATTCTACTATTGATATTAAGTTATTTAATGAGGAGGAAAATTATGTTCCGTGAGGATGTACTTGCAAGTTTAAAAGAAAGCAAGAAAAATTTTGATGAAAAAACAGAAAAATTATTGGAAAAAAGACCTGAGCGTAAAGCTGTTTTTCATTCAGGATCAGGTAAAGAGGTAAAGAGGGTTTATACACCACTTGATCTTGATGGTATTGACTACGAAAAAGAGATTGGATTGCCTGGAGAATACCCATATACAAGAGGCGCTTATGGTTCGATGCACAGAGGAAGATTTTGGACAATGAGAATGTATGCTGGTTTTGCTACAGCAGAAGAATCAAATAAAAGATATAAATATTTAGTTGAACAAGGATCAAGTGGGTTAAGTGTTGCTTTTGATTTGCCAACTCAAATTGGTTATGATTCGGACCATGAATTGGCTAATGGAGAAGTTGGAAAAGTTGGAGTTGCCATAGATTCTTTAGCAGATATGGAAGTTTTATTTGATGGAATTCCATTAGACAAGGTTTCTACATCAATGACAATAAATGCACCTGCTGGAGTACTTTTAGCTATGTATATTGCAGTTGCTGAAAAACAAGGCGTAAGTGCAGATAAACTTCGTGGCACAATTCAAAATGATATTTTAAAAGAATATATTGCTAGAGGAACATATATTTATCCAACTGAACCATCAATGAGATTAATTACAGATATTTTTGAATACTGTTCTCAAAACGTTCCTAAGTGGAATACTATTAGTATTTCAGGATATCATATTAGAGAAGCGGGATCGACTGCTTCACAAGAAGTAGGATTTACTTTAGCGGATGGTATTGCATATGTTGAAGCCGCTTTAAAAGCTGGATTAGATATAGATACATTTGCTCCAAGATTATCTTTCTTTTTTAATGCACATAATGACTTATTAGAAGAAGTAGCTAAATATAGAGCTGCTAGAAGATTATGGGCAACTATTATGAAAGAAAGATTTGGTGCTAAAAAAGCTAACTCAATGATTATGAAATTCCATACTCAAACAGGCGGATCAACATTGACTGCTCAACAACCTGAAAATAATATTGTTAGAGTTGCAATTCAAACATTAGCGGCTGTTATGGGGGGGACTCAATCACTTCATACGAATTCTAAGGATGAAGCTTTAGCACTTCCTAGTGAAACATCAGTAAGAACTGCACTTAGAACTCAGCAAATTGTTGCGCATGAAAGTGGAGTTACAAATACTGCTGATCCTTTAGCAGGATCTTATTATATTGAAGCTAAAACAAATGAAATTGAAAAAGAAGCAATGGAATACATTAAAAAAATAGATGAACTTGGTGGAGCGCCAAGTGCAATAGATAACGGATATATTCAACAAGAAATTATGGATGCTGCATACAGTTATCAAAAAGATGTTGAAAATGGAGATATAGTAATTGTTGGCATGAATAAATTTAAGGTTGAAGAAGAACCGCCAACAGGATTATTACGCGTTGATCCAGCAGTAGAAGTTAAACAAAGAAAACAAATAGAAAATTTAAAGGATAGAAGAAATTCCGAAGATGTTGAAAATACATTATCAAAACTTGAAGAAGCATGTAAAAGTGATGAAAATGTTATGCCTTATATTCTTGATGCTGTTAAAGCATATGCAACACTTGGAGAAATTTCAGATGTTATGAGAGAAGTATTTGGCGAATATCAACAGTCTGTTAAATTATAAAATAGGAGGTAAATTGTGAGACCGATTAGAGTTTTAGTAGCAAAACCGGGATTAGATGGGCATGATAGAGGAGCAAAAGTTATTGCTAGAGCATTAAGAGATGCTGGAATGGAAGTTATTTATACTGGTTTAAGACAAACAGTTGACCAAATTGTTAATGCTGCAATTGAAGAGGATGTTGATTGTATTGCTGTAAGTATATTATCTGGAGCACATAATACATTGCTTCCAAAAATTGCTGAGAGATTAAAGGAAGAAAATGCTGAAGATATATTATTTGTTGGTGGCGGTGTAATTCCAGATGATGATATTCCTTTCTTAAAAGAAAATGGAATTTCTGCAATATTTACGCCTGGTACTCCAACAACTGTAACAATTGATTATATTAAGGCGAATGTAAGGAAATAATATGGACTTAGTTGAAAGATTATTTGCAGGTGATAAGCGTGCATGTGCAAGATTAATATCACATGTTGAAAATAATGTAAACGGAGTAAATGAAGACTTAAAAAAAATATATAAAGAAACAGGAAAAGCCTATGTAATTGGAATTACTGGGCCTCCTGGTTCTGGGAAAAGTACTCTTACAGATAAACTTGTTAAATTGCTTCGAAAAGAAGGTAAGAAAATCGGTATTATCGCAGTAGATCCTACAAGTCCTTTTACTGGAGGAGCTATTCTAGGAGATAGAGTTAGAATGGGAGATTTAAATACTGATAACGGAGTTTTTATAAGAAGTATGGGAGCTAGAGGACATTTAGGCGGACTAAGTGATGCAACTTCTGCTGCAGTAACAGTACTTGATGCATATGGATGTGAATATATTTTTCTTGAAACGGTTGGGGTAGGTCAGTCTGAAGTTGAAGTTATGAAAAGAGCAGATACAACGCTTATGGTCATGGTCCCTGGCTTAGGAGATGATATTCAAGCAATTAAAGCTGGAGTTATGGAAATAGGTAATGTTTTTGCTGTAAATAAATCTGATAGAGATGGAGCTAAAAGAACTAAAAGAGAAATTGACATGATGCTTGATTTTTCTAAAAAAGATTGGCGACCATCTGTTACTCTTGTTTCTGCACTAAAAGATGAAAATGTTGATATTTTACTTGAAAAAATATTTGAACATAGAAATTATTTATTGGAGAGCAATTTATATCATTTAGAAAGAAAAGCAAATGTAAAAAATGAAATACTTGCTCTTGTTAGAAAAGAGATTATGGAACGTGTTATTAATAATGATGAAAAACATCAATTGCTTGATGAATTATCTCATAAAGTTGCACTAAGAATTGAAAATCCATATACAGCAAGTGAAATTATTATTGAAGAATTAAAAAAATAAAGTGATATTTGTATATGGTTAAAAAAATTAAATGAAAACAGGAAATACATTTTTTAATTTATATACATAATGGATAATGACTGATAAAATTTACGGTAAGGGGGAATTATGAAAGCATTGAAAATTGATCATATTGGTATTGCAGTAAAAGACTTAGAAGAGACAATAAGTTTTTATAGAGATGTACTTGGATTAGAAGTTGGCGGAACAGAAGTTGTAGAAGAACAAAAAGTAAAAGTTGCTTTTTTACCAGTTGGTGATAGTGAAATCGAATTATTAGAATCAACAACTGAAGATGGACCAATTGCAAGATTTATTGAAAAAAATGGTGAAGGATTACAACATGTTGCTTTTAAAGTAGAGAATATTAAAGAAGCGATTGAGTATATGGAGTCAAAGGGTATGAGAATGATTGATAAAGAACCTAGATATGGAGCAGGTGGGGCAAAAATCGCATTTGTTCATCCTAAAAGTTCTCATAGAGTACTTGTAGAGTTAACAGAAAGATAATAGGAGGATATTTATGGCTATTGATAAGCTACAAGATTTATTTGATCGTAAAGCTAAAATCCAAAGTGGTGGTGGCGAAAAAGCAATTGAGAAACAACATGCAAAAGGTAAAAATACTGCAAGAGAAAGAATGAATATGTTATTTGATGAAAGTTCATTTGTTGAATTAGACATGTTTGTAGAACACCGTGGAGTTAATTTTGGTTTAGATAAAAAAGAAGCTCATGCTGATGGTGTAGTTGCTGGATATGGTAAAATAAATGGAAGACTTGTTTATGCATATTCACAAGATTTCACAGTTTTGGGTGGATCACTTGGCGAAATGCATGCAAATAAAATTGTTAAAGTTCTTGATAATGCAATGAAAATGGGCGCACCAGTTATAGGAATTAATGATTCGGGTGGAGCTAGGATTCAAGAGGCTGTTGATGCACTTTCTGGATATGGAAAGATTTTTTATAAAAACACTTTAGCATCGGGAGTTATTCCACAAATTTCAGTAATTATGGGACCTTGTGCAGGTGGAGCGGTTTATTCACCAGCATTGACTGACTTTATTTTCATGGTAGATAAAACATCTAAAATGTTTATTACAGGACCTCAAGTTATTCAAGCTGTTACAGGTGAGATTGTTTCTGCTGAAGAATTAGGTGGCGGATTAACTCATAATGCAAAATCAGGTGTTGCACACTATTTAACGAATAGTGAAGAAGAATGTTTTTCAGAAATCAGACGTTTAATTGATTTCCTTCCATCAAATAATTTGGAAGTTGCACCTACTGTACCAACAAATGATGATATTAATAGAAAAAATATAGAATTAAATGAAATAATTCCAGCAAACCCTAATAAGCCTTATGAAATTAAAGATGTTATTAAAATTTTGGCTGATGATGGAGATTTCTTTGAATATCAAGAGAAATATGCTAAAAACATTGTAACTGGATTTATTAGAATTAACGGTAAGACTATTGGTGTTGTAGCGAATCAACCTAAAATATTAGCTGGTTGTTTAGATATTAATGCATCTGATAAAGCTGCAAAATTTGTTAGAACTTGTGATGTATTTAATGTTCCAATTTTAACTTTAGAAGATGTACCAGGATTCTTACCAGGAACTACTCAAGAATTTGGTGGAATAATTAGACATGGTGCTAAATTACTTTATGCATATTCAGAGGCTACAGTTCCATTAATTACTGTTATTTTAAGAAAAGCTTATGGTGGATCTTATTTAGCAATGTGTTCAAAAGAATTGGGTGCTGATTTAGTTCTTGCATGGCCAAGTGCTGAAGTTGCAGTAATGGGAGCAAAAGGAGCTGCAAATATTATCTTTAGAAGAGATATTGCTGATTCTGAAAATCCAGAAGAAACTAGAAAACAAAAAATAGCAGAATATGAAGATGAATTTGCAACACCTTATAAAGCAGCTGAGAGAGGTTTTGTAGATGATGTTATTGAACCAAGTACAACAAGAGCAAGATTAGTGGATGCTTTTGATATGCTTTCTTCAAAAACAGTAACTCGTCCAAATAAAAAACACGGCAATATTCCATTATAAGGAGTGATTAAATGACTTTATTAGAAAGATTAGCAGATCCAAATTTACTTGATAAAATGACAACAAGTGAAAAAGTTATGGCTGCTGTTCAAACAACTATTTTAGGAATGGGAATTACTTTTGTTGCTTTAATAATTATTTGGGGAATGGCAGTAGTATTAACAAAAATTGTTCAAAATATTGAGAACAAAGGTGATACAAAAATAAAAGTAGTAAAAACTACTGAGAATAAAAAAGCTGAAATTGAAGAAGTGTATGAAGAGACAAATGATGAAGAACTTATAGCTGTTATTTCTGCAGCAATTGCAAGTAGTTTAAAAACTTCAGTTGATAACATTATTGTTAGAAATATTATAAGAGTAAGTGAAGATACACCAACTTGGGGAGTAGTAGGAAGAATTAATCAAGTTAATTCGAAATTAAATTAATCTGGAGGGACAATAACAATGAAAAAATTCAGAATATCTGTAAATGGGAATTCATATGATGTAGAGGTAGAAGAGTTAGGAAATAGTGCTTCATCAGCATCGGTAGCAGCACCAGCACCAGTAGCAGCACCGGTTGCTACAACAAAGAAAGCAGCTCCAAAAGCAGCTCCTAAAAAAGCTGTAAAAGCAGCACCAGCTGGTGGACATGCAATTGAATCTCCAATGCCTGGAACAATTTTAAGTTTAAAAGTTGCTGAGGGAGATACTATAAGCAGCGGAGATGTATTATTAGTTTTAGAAGCAATGAAAATGGAAAACGAAATTGCATCTGATGTAGACGGCGTTGTTAAATCAATCAATGTAAACAATGGCGACTCTGTTGATTCTGGTGAAGTTTTAGTTGTAATAGCGTAAATAGGAAGGAGATATATATGGCACAAGCTTTTATGGATTTCTTAAAAAGCACAGGTTTTGCTGCAATTACAATTCAGCAAATTATCATGCTTTTAATTTCTTTCTTACTTTTATATCTTGCTATTAAAAAAGAATTTGAACCATTATTATTATTACCAATTGCGTTTGGTATGTTATTAACGAATTTACCTTTAGCAGAATTAATGAAAGGCCCTGTTGCTGGATCTATTGAACCAGGTGGATTATTATGGTATTTTTATCAAGGCGACCATTTAGGGTTGTTTCCACCAATTATATTTTTAGGAATTGGTGCAATGACAGATTTTGGACCTTTGATTGCAAATCCTAAATCATTATTATTAGGTGCAGCAGCACAGTTTGGTATTTATACTACTTTTATTGGTGCAATTGGTACTGGTTTATTTAATGCTCAAGAAGCAGCAGCTATTGCTATTATTGGTGGTGCTGATGGCCCAACAGCAATATTTTTAGCTTCAAAGCTTGCACCACATATATTAGGTGCAATAGCAGTTGCAGCATATTCATATATGGCATTAGTACCAGTAATTCAACCGCCAATTATGAAAGCTTTAACTACAAAAGAAGAAAGAATGATTAAAATGAAGCAATTAAGAAAAGTTTCAAAATTGGAAAAAATACTTTTCCCAATTGCAACAACTTTAATTGTAGCTTTAATAGTACCACCAGCAACAGCTTTAGTAGGTATGTTGATGTTAGGTAATTTATTTAAAGAATCTGGAGTTGTAGCAAGATTAGAAGATACAGCTAAAAATGCATTAATTAATATTGTTACAATATTTCTGGGAGTTTCAGTTGGCGCAACAGCAACAGCTGCAGCATTCTTAAATGTTAAAACATTAGCTATTATGGCTTTAGGAGTACTTGCATTTGCAATTGGTACTGCTGCAGGAGTAATTCTTGCAAAAATTATGAATAAGATTTCAGGTGGAGGCATTAATCCATTAATTGGATCTGCAGGAGTATCAGCTGTACCTATGGCTGCTCGTGTATCTCAAAAAGTTGGACAGCAAGAAAATCCTTCTAATTTCTTATTAATGCATGCTATGGGACCGAATGTTGCAGGTGTTATTGGTTCAGCGGTATCAGCTGGAGTATTATTATCACTATTTGGTTAATAAATTAAGCATCTCGAAAGAGGTGCTTTTTTGGTTGTAAAAAAAATAGAAAAACATTATAATGAAGTTATTGGTGGTGACGATTTATGGAAAAAGAAATATTGAAATTATTAAAATCTAATAAAGACGTATATCTTTCAGGAGCAAAAATTAGTGTTCAGTTAAAAGTATCAAGGACTGCTGTTTGGAAAGTAATTAAAAAATTAAAAGAACAAGGATATAATATTCAATCTGTTTCTTCGAAAGGATATAGATTGATTGAAAATGAACAAAGATTAAATAATTCTGAACTAGCTTTAATTATTGAAAAATATGATTTTATTGATAAATCATTTTATTATGATGAAATTGATTCAACAAATGATATTTTAAAAAGAGAATCAAAAAAATATGACTTTAAAAATTTACTAGCAGTAAGTAGTAAACAAACAAAAGGCAAAGGGAGGCTTGGAAGAGTTTGGGAATCGGATAATGGTCTTTATATGTCCTATTTATTGAGACCTGATATTTCACCGATAGATGCTCCGTTATTTACTCAAATTGGCGCTGCTGCAATTGTTGAAACTTTTAATGAAATATCTGATATTGATGTGAAAATTAAATGGCCAAACGATATTGTTATTAATGGTAAAAAAATTTGTGGTATACTTACTGAGCTTAATGCAGAACTTAATAAAATAAATTATATAGTGTTAGGAATTGGTGTAAATTTAAATCAAGTTGGGTTTAGTGATGAATTAGAGTCTATTGCGACATCATATAAAATTGAAACTGGTAAAGATTTAAAGTTAAGAGATTTTCTAGAAGTTTTTTTAAAGAAATTTGATATACTATTAAAAGAATTTTTAAATGAAAAAAATATAGAAAATACACTTAATATTTGTAGAAATAAATCTATAATCATTGGAAAAGAAGTTAATATTATTAATGCAAATAATGTTAGAAAAGTGGAAGTTATTAATATAAATGAAAAAGGTCAGTTGTTGGTGATTAATGAAAATGGTGAAGAAGAAGCTGTTTTTTATGGTGAAGTATCAATTAGAGGAATTGATAAGCTTTATATATAGGGGTGAATTATGTTATTAGCATTTGATGTTGGAAATACAAATATTGTATTTGGCTTATATAAAAATGATAAATTGATTGAAAATTGGAGAATATCAACATTAAGAACAAGAACTGAAGATGAATTAGCAATTTTAATTGGTCAGCTTTTTAAAATGAAAGGGTATACTTTAGAGGATATTGATAATGTTATAATTTCGTCTGTTGTTCCTCAAGTTATGTATTCTTTAGAGCATATGGCAAAAAAATATTGTAAAGTTGAAGCGATGGTAGTCGGATCAAAATTAAAATCCGGAATAAATATTAAATATGATAATCCTAAAGAAGTTGGAGCAGATAGAATAGTAAATTCAGTGGCTGGAATTAAGAAATATGGAAATGGGTTAATAATTGTTGATTTTGGAACAGCTACAACGTTTGATGCAATTAGCGATAAAGGTGAGTATCTTGGCGGAGCTATTTTACCAGGAATTAAAATTTCTCAAGATGCGCTTTTTAGAAATGCAGCGAAGTTAACTAGGGTTGAACTTATTAAGCCTAAAAAAGTAATTGGTAAAACGACCGTTGAAAGTATTCAATCAGGTATAATTTATGGTTATGCTGGTTCAGTTGAATATATTGTAAATAAAATGAAAAAAGAGATGGGCTATGATGTTAAAGTAATTGCAACTGGTGGACTTGCTACTTTAATAGAGAGTGAATCTGAGGTTATTGATTTAATAGATAAATTTTTAACTCTTGATGGATTAAACTACATTTATAGATTAAATAGGTGATAAAATGAAAATTGGCAGTATTAATATTGAAGGTGAAGTGATTTTAGGACCTATGGCTGGAGTAACTGATAAAGCATTTAGATTAATAGCAAAATCATATGGATGCGGATTATTAGTAACTGAGATGGTAAGTGCAAAAGCGCTTTTTTATAAAGATAAAAAAACAAAAGAAATAATGCATATTGATGATATAGAAAAACCGGTTACTCTTCAGATATTTGGCTCTGATGTAGATATTATGGGCAAAATAGCATATGAGCTTAATAGTCATAATAATGATATTCTTGATATTAATATGGGTTGTCCTGCTCCTAAAATTGTAAAAAATGGTGAAGGGTCTGCGCTTATGAGAAATCCTGAACTTGCAAGTAAAATAATAAAAACTGTTGTTAAAAATTCAATAAAACCTGTAACAGTTAAAATAAGAACGGGTTGGGATGAAGACTCAATTAATGCAGTTGAATTTGCTAAAATGATTGAAGACGCTGGTGCAAGTGCAGTAGCTGTTCATGGTAGAACAAGAGAACAACAGTATTCTGGCAAAGCAAATTGGGAAATTATAAAAAGTGTTAAAGAAAATTTAAAAATTCCAGTTATAGCAAATGGAGACGTTTTTAGTGTGGAAGATGCAATAAATATTAAAAAGATTACAAAAGCTGATGGAATAATGATTGCACGTGGAGCTAAAGGTAAACCTTGGCTTATAAAGCAAATTAATCATTATTTTAAAACTGGTGAGATTTTAAAGGAACCTAATTTATTTGAAAGATTAACGGTGCTTGAAAAACAGTTTGAATATATGAATGAATTTAAAGGTGAACATAGAAGTGTTTTAGAAATAAGAAAACATGCTTCTTGGTATTTAAAAGGAATAAATAATGCTGCAGCAATTAGACATGAAATTAATGCAGTGAAATCTAAAGAAGAGTTTTATAATATTATTAAGATGATTAAAAATGATAGATTAAATAGCTTCTTATAAAACAGATAAAGTTTGAAACAAATAATAGCTTATTGGTGATTTTGGAGGGGAAAATGGCTTTTTTTAGAAAAAATAACGAGGAAAAATTAAAGCTAATGAAAGATGAAAATGAAAAGTATAAAGAAAAGGTAGGAAAATCAAAAAAAGTTGCAGAAAAATTTACTGATTTAATTACAGAATTTTCTTTTCTATTAGATATTAGTTCTTTAGAATTGCAATAAATTACTAAACATCTAGACAACACTTTAGAAATTTCCGAAGAGCAATTGAATAGCTTTGATAATTTTAAAAATTTATTTATTAATTTATCGAATAATTTTAATATAACACATAGTTCTTTTGCTAAAATTCAATCCGAAGCTGACATTTCATATGATATTTTAGTTAAATATCAAGAAGAAATTGAGAAAGATGTAGAAAAAATAAAAGGTGTAAATAACGAATTGACAGTTATTAGTGCAGATATAATAAAATTAGATGAAACAACAAATGATTCGAAAGATATGATAAATGAGGTGCTTAAAATTAGTTCTCAGACAAATTTACTGGCACTTAATGCTTCTATTGAGGCCGCGCGTGCTGGAGAAGCTGGAAGAGGTTTTTCTGTTGTTGCTGATGAAATAAGAAAACTTGCAAATGAAACAGAAACTATCGGAGAAAAATTAGTAAGTAGAATTAACGCAATGTCTGATGTTTCTAAAACTACACAAAATGGAATTGAAAATGTTACTAAATCTATTCTAAATGTTAGTAATTCTATTAATGATAGTAGTTTGAATTTAGGAAAAGTAGAAAACACTTTTAATAATGTTGTTGATTTGTCAAATCAAAATATGAAGGATTCAAAGACTACACAAGAACATTTTGATAATACTAATAATTATTTGAATAAGTTAGAAAATTCTGTAAATGAAGTTTCAAATAATGTTCAATCAATAACTGTAAATTTAAATAATGAAAAGGAGTCACTTAAAATTTTAGAAAATAAAATTCAGAAGCTTGAAAATGAAAGTTTTGAGTTTTACAATTTACTAAGAGAACCTGATACTTTAGTAATAGCATCGAGTCCGTATCCACCTTATATAGTATTTAAGGATAATAAATTGTCGGGTATTGATATTGAATTTATAAATAATGCATTTAAAGATAAAAATATTAAAATTAAATATTTTATATGTTCATGGGAAACGTCTTTAGAAATGTTAAAAACAGGTGCTGTAGATATAATTCCTGCAATTTCTTATACTAAAGATAGAGAAAAAAATATGAGCTTTTCAGATGCTTATAGAGAGTATACTGAATATATATTTATTTCAAGAAAAGAAAATAATATTTCTATTAATAGAATTGAAGATATTGATAATTTTTCTATTAGCCATTTATCTGCTTATAAGTATTTTGATGAATTTGATAATAATGTAAGATTAAATAAAGTCGAATCTCCAAATGAAGATGTTTTATTTGAAAATTTAATTAATAAAAATGTAGATTTAATTATTATGAATAAATTATCTGCTATAGATTATATTGAAAAAAATAAATTAGAAAATAAATTAGAAATTAGTAGTTACTCAAATAAAATTTATGAAGGTTCTGATTTTAGATTAGGTTTTTCGAAAGTAAATGAATTAGAAGAAATAAAAAAATATTTTAATGAACAAATAAAAGGAGTAGAATAATGGATTATAATAAAATGGCGCTTGAAATGCACGAAATACATAAGGGTAAAATCGAAGTAACAAGTAAAATTAAACTTGAAACTAAAGATGATCTATCAATTGCATATACTCCAGGAGTAGCGGAACCGTGTAGAAAAATACATGATAATGTGGATGATGTATATAAATATACATCAAAAGGCAATTTAGTTGCTGTAGTTACAGATGGAACAGCAGTACTTGGATTAGGAGATATTGGACCAGAAGCGGCTTTACCTGTTATGGAAGGGAAAAGTATATTATTTAAAGTGTTTGCAAATATTGATGCATTTCCAATATGTCTTGATACAAAAGATGTAGATGAAATAGTACAAGCTGTTAAAATGATATCACCAACATTTGGAGGAATTAATCTTGAAGATATTTCATCGCCAAGATGCGTTGAAATTGAAAGAAGATTAAAGAAAGATTTAAATATCCCTGTATTTCATGATGATCAACATGGAACGGCAGTAGTTGTATCATCTGCTATTATTAATTCATTAAAATTAGTTAATAAAAAAATTAATGAAATAAAAATAGTGGTTAATGGTGCTGGAGCTGCGGGAAATGCAATAACAAAAATGCTATTAAATTTAGGTGTAAAAGATATTTTAGTATGTGATAGAAAAGGTATTATCTCAAGTGATAAAGAAAATGGAAACGTAGTGAAAGATGAAATTGCATTACTTACAAATAAAGAAAAAATACATGGTGTTTTAAAAGATGCAATGAATAATGCAGATGTATTTATTGGAGTTTCTGCTAAAGATGTGTTAACAGTAGAAATGGCAAAATCAATGAATAGTGATGCAATAGTATTTGCAATGGCAAATCCTGATCCAGAAATATCACCAGAAAAAGCAAAAGAAGCTAATGTTAGAATATATGGAACTGGAAGAAGCGATTATGCAAATCAGATTAATAATGTGCTTGCATTTCCGGGGATATTTAGAGGAGCTCTTGATGCAAAAGCAATTGATATAAATGAAGAGATGAAAGTTGCTGCAGCATATGCAATTGCTAGCTTAGTTGATGAAAAAGATTTAAAAGAAGATAATGTTATAGTTTCTGCATTAGATGAAAGAGTATCAAAAGTTGTATCAAAAGCAGTTTTCGATGCAGCAATTAAATCTAAAGTTGCAAGAATTTAACTGAAACAGGAAAAATTTACAATATAAATTAATAGCTGGCTATGTATTAGAAATTTAATGTAGAGTCAGTTTTTATATAAAAAACATATGCTTTCGGTTAATTTAAACAATGACATTAAAATAACCGAAGTTTCTTGATTTTTTCATAATGTTCGTGTAATATAAAACTATAGTTTAAATTGCACGGGAAAATATAAATTGAATATTATTACTGAAATCAAGGAGGTTTTAGATGTTTATCGAGAGAGCATTAGAAAATATTGTTAGAGAAGTATCAGAAACTTATCCAGTGTTATTGGTAACCGGACCTAGGCAAGTTGGGAAAACAACTTTACTGGAAAAAGTAGCAGAAAACGAACGAAATTATATAAGTCTTGATGATCCTATTGCAAGGCAATTGGCAAAAGAAGAACCATCACTTTTTCTTCAGAGATATCAACCGCCAGTAATTATTGATGAGATTCAATATGCGCCAGAATTGCTTTCATATATTAAATTATACGTCGATAAAAGTAAGAAAAATGGTGATTTTTGGCTTACTGGGTCGCAAATGTTTCGTATGATGAAAGATGTAAGTGAAAGCCTTGCGGGAAGAGTGGGGATTATACCGATGCAAGGGCTTTCTAATTCAGAATTGAATAAGTTACGGAATGAGCCTTATACAACAGATATTAAACGATTAATGAATAGAGTTCGGATTGCAAAAAAAATGAAATTACATGATATTTATGAAAGAATTTATAAGGGATCAATGCCTGCAATACATGCGGAAGAGAAAAGTGTTGAGAGGTTTTACGCATCCTATGTGGATACCTACATACACCGAGATATTAGAGATTTAACACAGGTTGCTGATGAAATGCAGTTCCAAAGGTTTTTAACAGCTTGTGCGGCAAGAACAAGTCAAATGGTAAATTATTCAGAATTGGCAAAGGATGTAGGAATATCTTCGCCTACTGCAAAAAAATGGATGTCTCTTTTAATTACTTCAGGTATTATTGTTTTAATTGAGCCATATTTTAATAATTTACTAAAAAGGATTATAAAAGCGCCGAATATGTACTTTATGGATACTGGGTTATGTGCTTATTTGACAAGATGGACATCAAGTGAAGCGTTGGAAGTTTCTGCTATGTCAGGGGCTTTTTTTGAAACTTTTGTGGTTTCTGAAATTATAAAAAGTTATCTGAATGCAGGGAAAAGACCACCGGTTTTTTATTATCGAGATTCAGATCAAAAAGAAATAGATTTGATTATTGAAGAAAATGGTAAACTATATCCAATTGAAATAAAGAAAAGTAGTAATCCTAAAAAGAATGCTGGACGTCATTTTTCAGTATTAGAAAAAGTGGGTCTTGAATGTGGCATTGGAAATGTTATTAGTATGGTAGATGATTTAATTCCTATAAATAGTGAGAGTTGGGCTGTACCGGTTTGGTTAATCTAATTGAGTGAGTGTGCTTTGAAATATTGAGTGATAATTAAAAACCCACATTTAGTGGGTTTTTGATTTGGATAGAGTGTTATTTAATTAATAGCCAGATACCGATTACTGCAGCTAAAGCAGCCCAGATATAGAAAAAGTAAACAGTGCCACTTTCACCTAAATACTTAATAAAAAATTTGATTTTTGACATTTCCCAAATGGATTTTGGTTTTTTTATTGCAATAAATATAACCAATCCAGCATATAAAATTAAAAATAATCCGAGTATTCCTAAACTGTTCATAATTGACCTCCTTTTTAATTAAGACCTCTTTTGATTCTATTTTTTAACATTATAAAGACTAATACTGTTATAAAAGTGATAATAATACAATCTTTAAATATCATTGGCCATGTTGCTTCATTTAGAATTATTGAATTCATAGCTTCATACGCCCAATAAAATGGTGACCAATAAAGAAGAGGTATAAATTTTTCTGATAGATACATTGCTCCAAAGATTGATCCCATAACGGGTATAAATATCATTTTCATACTTGCGATTGCGCTTATTGGCTCGTCGTTCATAATACCTATAACAAATCCAATGATCATACTGATAAATGATAATGATATAGAAACTACAATTACCATTAAATAATTAATTCCTTCAAAACCAACAATTAACAAGATTCCTATAATGCCAACTATTGGTATTGTTAAACCTAAAATACTTTTACCTATAATAAATTCAAATTTTGATGTAGGTGATACATTAATTGCTGAAAGTGTGTTGCTCATTTTTTCTTCAACAAGGCTAAGTAATATTAACATGCCACCAAATACGGTGGTAAAAATAATTAAAAAATTTGCACCTTGTTGTTTAAGTGGATGAAGTTTCCAGCCGCTATCAGTTATTTTAATATCAATAGGGAAAATATATAAATCCTTTTGATAACTATTGACTATAAGTTCTAAGAAATCATATGATCCTTCGCTTTCATTATTTTGACTGATAATATTGTATTTATCATTTTTTTTAACAAGCCCAAGATAATCATCTGTTTTAGAAACTCTAACTCTAATATCTTGAATTGTTTCAAATTCTTTAACTTTTGCGAATTCATCAAGATATTCAATTAATTGAGGTTCTAATGTGTCTAAAACTGCTACATTTATTGTTGTGGTGTCAACACCTGGAATAATCGCTTTTAAAATAAGAGCCATTACAAAAGGTACGATCATAATATAAGCATAAATAAAATCGCGTTTTCCGCTTGTTATATCTCTTCCAACTATTGCAAGTATTCGCTTCATTGATAATCCCTCCTTATATAGTTAATGTCTCTTTAAATCTTTTATTTGTTATTAAAAATATTATTATAGACAATACTGAAAACATTAAGCATACATTATAAACATAACTAATGTTTCCATGTTCAAAAAATAATTCTTTGTATGCAAATAACATTGGATATGACGGTAATAATCTTAATGCAAGCGGTGAAAAAGCTGGCATATAATATGAAAAAGATGGGAACATAAGTAAAATAATTACAGAATACATCCATCCCATTGCTGAAGCCATATCTTTGAAAAAACTAGTTATAAAAAGACCAAGAACAGAACCAAAAATATTTGTTGTTACTAGTAAAAAAAATAAACCAATGTAATTGACATTTGTGCCTGCGACAAATATTGCGGTAATAAAACTTGATAGTAAACCAGACACAACAATAAGTCCAACTTTACTTAATAAATATTGCCATATAGGTAATGGAGTTACAGCTAAAGCTCTAATTGTACCTCTTTCTTTATCTAAAAATATATAGGATGCAATTATAAAAAGACCCATAAAAGAAGCGTTCATAGTTAAAAAAATAGGTAGCATATTTAATCTATCGCTTAATTTTTGATTGTTTCCCATTAAAGTAGTACTAGTTACTATACTTTCGTAGTGAGGGGTTTCTTCTATAAAATGCATTAAAAAATCAGTTTTCATTAATGTTTTGAGTTTCTCGTTTTCAAATCCTTGTAAAATTATTTCATAATCAAGTCTTCTATATTGTTTTGTAACAACCATCCCAATACTGCTTTTTTCTTCTCTTAATATATTTATAACATCAGATCTTGAATCAAGTAAAATTATTTTATCTTCACTTTCGTTTATGAATTCATCAATTCTATTCATTTCAGCCGGTTTTAAATCAAAATAAGCATATATAGTTCTAGTAGAATCAAAATTTTCAGGAACGATAAATAAAAGAATTATTATAAATACAAAAGCCATAATGAGTTCTGTGTATATGTACCAGCTTTTCATAGCTAAAGCAATGTCTTTTTTAAAACAAAACCATAATTTTTTCATGATTATTTCAACCCCTTACCAGTTACCTTAATGAAGATTTCTTCAAGAGTTGCTTCTTTTGTATGCATTATTTCAATATTACCTGCACTAATAATGTCATTTAATCGTGCTTTATCTTTAGGTTCAATTAAAGATAAACTCTCTTTTTTCAATATATCATTTTCAAAATGTTCAACGTCAACAAGTTTTTTACCGTATTTTAATTTTAAATTTCTAGGAGAATCAATTAATTTTATTTCTCCATCTATAATAAAAGCAATTCTATCGCATAATTCATCAGCAACATACATATTGTGAGTAGTTAGAAAAATAGTTGTTCCTTTTTCTTTTTCTTTTTTAATAATTTCTTTCATTTCACTAGCAATTGCTGGATCTAATCCTGTTGTAGGTTCATCAAGAAACCAAATTTTAGGATTATTAATCATGCTTCTTATAAAAGTTAGTCTATGTTTCATTCCTTTTGAAAATTCTCCAGCTTTTTTATTGGCAACATGATCAAGACCAACAAGCTCTAAAAGTTCTTTAGGTTCTCTAGTTTTTACATCGAAAAGTTTTCTATAAAAATTTAAATTTTCGTATGCAGTCAATTTATCATAAACGTTTGATTGTTCAAATGATACTCCAATAAGATTAAACATTTCTTTTTTTGGATTTCTTATATCATAACCTGCAATTGTAACTTCGCCTTTCTGAATAGGAAGTAAGCCTGTAAGAACGCCTTGTGTAGTGGATTTGCCGGCACCTGAAGGCCCCAAAAAACCAAATACTTCACCTTTTTTTATTTCGAAATTTGCGTTTTTTACAGCATACTTATTATCATTTGAATATGAGTGATATAATCCTTTAACTTTTATCATAAGAACTCCTTTCCTGTAAATATTGTTACGTTTATATTATACCCTGAATAGCGAATAATAATCAAAAGCATATAAACATTAGTTTAATGTGACTACATGGTCATATTGTATCCTTTTATTTTTTATATGTCAATAAAAAAACGTTTGCATAAAATAAAATTCTATGATACGATATGTCTGGGTAAACGTTTTCGCAGATGTGGAGGCATATATGAAAATTACAATTAAAGATATTGCAAAAAAAGCAAATGTATCAACTGCAACGGTTTCAAAGATTCTTAATAATAAAGATGAGAGAATTTCAAAAAAAACTCGCGAACGTGTTTTGCTGATTGCTAAAGAAAATAATTATATTCCAAACTTAATGGCTAGAAGTCTTGTTACAAGAAAAACAAATACAATTGGACTTGTTTTACCTGATATTACAAATCCGTTTTTCCCTGAACTTGCCCGTGGAGCGGAAGATAAAGCTAACAAAGAAGGATATATGATAATGTATTGTAATACGGATGATGATGCAGAAAAGGAAAGCAGTTATTTAGAAATGCTTGCACAAAAAATGGTAGATGGAATAATATTGACACAATCTGCTAATAAAGAGGGAAATGTAGAATCATTAAATAAATTAAAAATTCCTTTGGTATTAATTGATAGAGATATAAATGTAAAAAACATAAAAGGAAAAGTTCTAGTTGATAATTTTTCAGGTGCATATGAGGCAGTTGATTATTTAATAAAAAAAGAGTACAAAAAAATTGCATATATTACTGGTCCTTTATCAACAACAACTGCAATAGAGAGATTAGGCGGATATACAAAAGCGTTAGAAGATTCTGGAATATTAATTAATTTTGAGTTAATATTTGAAGGTGAATATAAAGCTCAATGGGGAATTGATGGAACTAATGAATTATTAAATAGTAAAGTAGAATTTGATGCAATATTTTGTGGAAATGATTTAATAGCTGTAAATGCTATACGAACATTAAAGGAAAAAGGGATTCATGTACCGAATGATATTGCGGTGTTAGGATATGATAATATATTTTTATCAGATATGATTGATCCGCCACTTACAACTGTTAATCAACCAGCATATAAAATGGGATATGAAGCAGTTAAGTTATTAATTGATGTTCTTGATAACAATAAAGAAGGAAAAACAATAAAATTAAAAACAAATCTGGTTATAAGAAAATCAGTATAATGTTTTACAATAGGGTAAACGTTTACGCGGAGGTGTGAAATGATAACGGTTTTAGGAAGTTTAAATATGGATCTTGTAACACAGGTTAATGTAACACCTGCTGTTGGAGAAACTGTACTTGGAAATGGTCTTGATAAAATAGCAGGTGGGAAAGGAGCAAATCAAGCAGCGGCAATAGGTAAACTTGGTGGAAATGTAAAAATGCTTGGCAAAGTTGGAAATGATGAATATGGAATAAAATTAATTGAAAGTTTAAATAAATCTGGTGTAAATACTGATAATGTAGAAAAAAGTGATAAATCTACTGGTCTTGCTTTTATTATGGTAAATGAAAATGGGGATAATTCAATAGTTGTATTACCAGGTGCAAACTTTGATATTGATGAAGAAGATATAATAAATTATAAAGAGTTGGTTGAAATAAGTGATATTTTAGTGTCTCAATTAGAAACGCCTTTAAATGTTGTTGAAAAATCATTTGAAATAGCAAAAAAATCAGATACATTTACTATTTTAAATCCTGCTCCAGCTAAAAAACTTAATAAATCGATTATTTCATTAACTGATTTATTAACTCCAAATGAATCAGAATTGGAATTATTGTCTGATATAAAGATAAATAATGAAAATGATTTATTAAAAGCTTGCGAGAAAATGTTAAGTATGGGCGTAAAAAACTTGATTGTGACATTAGGAGAAAATGGAAGTTTATTTTATAACAGTAAAGGATATGAAAAATTTGAAGCTTTAAAAGTTAAAGCGGTTGATACAACTGCTGCTGGAGATAGTTTTACAGGTGCAATTGCATTTTGCATGGATAATGGTGAAAGTATAAGAGATGCAATTAAAATAGCTACAAATGTAGCAGCATTTTCAGTAACTAAAAAAGGAGCGCAAAGTTCGCTACCAAGTATGGAAGAATTAAAGGAATTTATGGGTGAAAAATTATGAAAAAAGGGAAATTATTAAATTCAAGTATTTCAAGTGTTATTTCAAAATTAGGTCATACTGATATGATTACTGTATGTGATTCTGGATTGCCTATTCCGAATGGAGTAGAGAGAATTGATTTAGCTCTTACTTTGGGTATTCCTTCTTTTATTGAAACTTTGGAAATAGTTCTTGCTGAACAGTTTGTAGAGGTTATTACAATAGCTAAGGAATTTAAAGAAAATAATCTAAAAGTATATAATGAAATGATTGAAATTATAGAAAAAGTTGAAAAGGAACAAGGAAATATTATTAAAATTATTGAAGTTAGTCATGAAGAATTTAAAGTTTTAACAAATGATTCAAAAGCTATCGTGAGAACTGGTGAAATTACACCATACAGCAATATTATTTTACACTCAGGAGTTGTTTTTTAAGGAGGAGCTATGAATAATATAATTTTAAGAATGGAAAATGTTAGAAAAGAATTTCCTGGTGTGGTGGCTTTAAATAATGTACATTTGAATGTATATGATGGCAAAATTATGGCATTATTAGGTGAAAATGGTGCTGGAAAATCAACTTTAGTAAAAGTAATGACAGGTGTTTATAAAAGAAGTTCTGGAGATATTTACTATAAAGGTGAATTAGTTGAATTTAATGGTCCTAAAGAATCACAAGATGCAGGAATTGCAATTATTCATCAGGAGTTAAATTTGATAAATGAATTAAGCATTGCTGAAAATATTTTCATGGGGCGTGAGTTCAAAAATAAGTTTGGGAAAATTGATTGGAAAAAAACTTATTTTGAAGCTGAAAAACTTTTAAATGAAGTTGGACTTAATGAAAATCCAAAAGAAATTGTAGGTACTTTATCTATTGGTAAACAGCAACTTGTAGAAATTGCAAAAGCTCTTTCATTAGATGCAAAATTGATTGTATTGGACGAACCGACGGATGCTTTAACAGATAGCGAAACTGAAAGTCTTTTTAAAGTTATGAGAAAGCTTAGAGAAAATGGTAAAAGTATGGTATATATATCGCATAGACTTGAAGAAATATTTGAAATTTGTGATGATGTTACTATTTTAAGGGATGGTGAATTTATACAAGAAGAGAAAATAGAAGATTTAACAAAGGAGAGAATGATTGAACTAATGGTTGGAAGAAAATTGGATGAACAATTTCCTAAAATTGATCATAAATTTGGTAAAACTATATTTCAAGTTGTTAATTTACAAAATAAGTATTTAAAAGATGTTTCTTTTGGAATAAAAGAGGGTGAAATATTAGGTGTTGCAGGTTTAATGGGAGCTGGAAGAACTGAACTTGCTAAAACAATTTACGGTGTTTATAAATTAAAATATGGAAAACTTATTTTAAATGATAAAGAAATTTTTATAAAAAGTCCAAAAGATGCAATTGATAAAAAAATAGCATATGTATCAGAAGATAGAAAAAAAGATGGTTTAATTTTGAGTCTTTCGGTTAAAGAAAATATTCATATTTCTGCACTTAAAAATATTGAAGGGAAATTCGGATATTTAAATAGAAAGAAAGAAAAAGAAGATGCTCAGGTATATATTGATTCAATGAGTATTAAAACACCAAGTATAAATCAAACAGTTAAAAATTTGAGTGGTGGTAATCAACAAAAAGTTGCAATAGCTAAAAGTTTAATAACAAATCCTAAATTGTTAATATTGGATGAACCTACCAGAGGTGTCGATGTTGGAGCTAAAAAAGAAATTTATAATTTAATTAATGAGTATAAAAAACGAGGAATGTCAATTTTAATGATATCTTCTGAAATACCTGAAATACTTGGTATGAGTGATAGAATTATTGTTATGCATGAAGGTGGAATTGCTGGTGAGTTATCAATTAAAGAGGCTACTCAAGAGAAAATTATGAGTTTAGCAGTAGGAGAACAGGTGATATAAATGAATAGTAAAAATAAAGAATTGTTAATGAAATATAAATCGGTTATTGGATTAATTATTTTTTCATTAATTATAGCAGTATTAAATGATAGATTTTTAACTGTTTCAAATATTTTAAATGTTTTTAAGCAGACTTCAATAAATTCTGTTATTGCTGCTGGGATGACTTTTATAATATTGACGGGTGGTATTGATTTATCTGTTGGGTCAACTTTAGCGCTTAGTGGTGCAATTGCAGCAAGTTTACTTGCTTCTGGAGTTCCAATGATAGTTGCTGTAATATGTGCAATCTTACTGGGTTCCTTTATTGGGTTCCTTAATGGAATTATTATTGCAAAAGGAAAAGTTCAACCGTTTATTGCAACTTTAGCAATGATGACAATTATTAGAGGAGCAACTTTAATATTTACAAATGGTAGACCTATCAGTACAGGTGATTTTAATGGAGCTGAGATTTTCTCGTTTATTGGAAGCGGGAAAGTATTTGGAATACCATTTCCAATAATAATTACGATTGTTGTATTTGCGATTGCATATTATATTCTTAAAAATACTTCATTAGGAAGATATGTATATGCACTTGGTGGAAATGAAGAAGCAACTAAATTATCAGGAATAAATGTAATGCAAGTTAAATATAAAGTATATGCAATATCAGGTGCTTTAGCTGCTGTGGCTGGATTAATAGTAACTGCTAGATTATCATCGGCTCAGCCGCAAGCTGGTTCAGGATATGAGCTTGATGCTATTGCTGCTGTTGTTCTTGGAGGAACATCTTTAGCAGGAGGAAAAGGTGGAGTAATAGGCACTATAATTGGTGCATTAATAATTGGAATTTTAAATAATGCATTAAATTTAATGGATGTAACATCATATTATCAATTGCTTACAAAAGGTTTAGTAATATTAGTTGCGGTTTTAATAGATAGGGATAGCGAATAATAAAGTGAAAGCTTATTATATAAATTAATCAGAAATGAAAAAAATGGGAGGAATAAAATGAAAAAGATGTTAGTTATGTTAATGGTATTTATTATGTTATTTAGTATGGTTGCTTGTTCATCAAGTAATAATGATACTGAAGAAAAAGGCGGTAAGATTGGATTGGTATTATCTACATTGAATAATCCTTTCTTTGTAGATTTAAAAACAGGTGCTGAAGAAAAAGCTAAAGAATTAGGATATGAATTAGTTGTATTAGATTCAGAAAATGATCCAGCTAAAGAATTAGCAAATGTAGAAGATTTAATTACACAAGGTGTTGATTTAATATTGATTAACCCTGCTGATTCTGATGCTGTAGGAAATGCAGTGAAGCAAGCAAATGATAGTAGTATACCAGTTATTACATTAGATAGAGGTGCTAATAAAGGAGAAGTTGTTACTCATATTGCATCAGATAATGTTGCAGGAGGAGTACTTGCTGGAGAATTTATTAGTGAAAAATTAAATGGTAAAGGAAAAGTTGTTGAATTAGAAGGTATTGCAGGAACTTCTGCAGCAAGAGATAGAGGTAAAGGCTTTAATAATGCAATTGCATCTACAGAAATTGAAGTAGTTGCAAGACAAACTGCAAATTTCGATAGGACTGAAGGCTTAAATGTAATGGAAAATATTTTACAGGCACAAGAAAATATTGACGCAGTATTTGCTCACAATGATGAAATGGCATTAGGCGCTATGGAAGCAATTAAATCATCTGGAAGAGATATTCTAGTAGTGGGTTTCGATGCTACAGGAGATGCTATTAAATCAATAGAAGCAGGAGAAATGGCTGCAACAGTTGCTCAACAGCCAAAATTAATTGGTTCGCTTGGCGTAGAAAATGCAGATAAAGTTCTTAATGGTGAAGAAATTGAAGTGTTTATACCAGTAGCGCTTAGATTAATAAGCAATGATAAAGAAGTAAAAAAAGAAGAACCAAAGAAAATAGGATTAGTACTTTCAACATTAAATAATCCATTCTTTGTAGATTTGAAAACAGGTGCAGAAGAAAAAGCTAAAGAATTAGGATTTGAATTAGTTGTACTTGATTCAGAAAATGATTCAGCTAAAGAATTAGCAAATGTAGAAGATTTAGTTGTTCAAGGTGTTGATTTAATATTAATTAATCCAACAGATTCTGATGCTGTAGGAAATGCAGTTAAAGAAGCAAATGGCAAGAGTATTCCAGTTATTACATTAGACAGAGCAGCAAATAAAGGTGAAGTTGTTACTCATATTGCATCAGATAATGTTGCTGGAGGAGTACTTGCTGGAGAATATATTAATGAAAAATTAGGTTCAAAAGGAAATGTAGTAGAATTAGAAGGAATCGCTGGAACTTCAGCTGCAAGAGATAGAGGACAAGGATTTAATGATGCAATTGCATCTACAGAAATTGAAGTGGTTTCAAGACAAACTGCAAATTTCGATAGGACTGAAGGCTTAAACGTAATGGAAAATATTTTACAGGCACAAGAAAACATTGACGCAGTATTTGCTCACAATGATGAAATGGCATTGGGTGCTATGGAAGCAATTAAATCATCTGGAAGAGATATAATGGTGGTTGGGTTTGATGCTACAGGAGATGCTATTAAATCAATAGAAGCAGGAGAAATGGCAGCAACAGTTGCTCAACAACCAAAATTAATTGGCTCACTTGGTGTAGAAAACGCTAAAAAAGTTTTAGATGGTGAAACTGTTGATGCATTCATTCCGGTTGAATTAATGTTAGTTAAATAATATATCCTTTAAAAAATTATATTAATAAAAAGCATGTTATAGAATAATAATTCTATCATGCTTTTTTTGTTTTAAAATAACATTTAATATTATATAATTAATATGATGAAAAGGGAGGGAATATGAAAAAAAGAAAAGTAATAATAGACTGTGATCCTGGATATGATGATGCTATTGCATTAATTTTAGCTCTATTAAATGATAAATTAGATATTAAAGCAATTAATGCGACTGCAGGTAACCAAACTGTCGATAAAACATATAAAAATCTAATTAGAATTTGCAATTATTTAAATAAAAATGTGAGAATTGGAAAAGGTGTTGTAAAACCTTTATTTAGTGAACTTAGTGATGCAAGTCACGTTCATGGTAAGACTGGACTTGATGGTGTAAATATACCAAATGACATTGAAATGCCTAAATTAGAGACTTCAATTGATGTTATGAAAAATATAATCGAAACATCAACTGAAAAAATCACTATAATTGCAATCGGCCCACTTACTAACATTGCTCTTTTTATAATAAATTATCCAGATTTATTAAATCAAATTGATGAAATAATAATTATGGGTGGATCTAGTTTTATTGGAAACAGAACTCCTTCGGCTGAATTTAATATTCATGCTGATGCGGAAGCCGCTAGAATTGTTTTTGAATCAGGAGTTCCGGTAATAATGGCTGGACTAGATGTAACTGAAAAATCGTTAATTTATGAAAGTGAATTTGATGAAATAGCAAAACTCGGAAAAAATGGGATGTTTGCTGCTGAAATACTAAGGAATTATAATAAATTTTATTTAACTTTAGAAGAAAAATTTAATGGTGTTCCAGTACACGACATATGTGCTGTAGGGTATGCAATTGATTCAAGTATCTTTGAGGGAAAAGAATATCATGTGGATATTGAATGCGAAGGTAAATATACATATGGTAGAACAGTAGTTGATTTTAAAAATCGATTAAAGAAAGAAAAAAATGTTAAAGTTTTATTTGAAGTGGATAGAGATAAACTTGTAAAAATGTTGATTGATGAGATAAAAAGTGAAAATGGAGAAGTATATAATGCTTGAAAAAAATGGTTTTGCAAAATCAGAGAAATTAAAAGGTGTTTTGTTTGTTTTTTCAACTTATTTATTTTGGGGTGTACAACCAATTTTTTGGAAACAGCTTAAACATATCGATTCATTTCAATTAATTGCTCATAGAATATTTTGGTCCTTTTTATTTTTTTTAATTATTTTAAAATATCAAAATAAGATTTCTGAAATAAAAGAAGTTATGAAAGATAAGAAAAAATTCGCGCTTACAGTTTTTGCTGGATATCTTATTAGTACAAATTGGCTTATATATATTTATGCAATTAATTCAAATAGAATACTTGAAACGAGTTTAGGATATTATATTAATCCAATAATAAGTGTAATTTTAGGAATGATTTTTTTAAAAGAAAAATTTAATAAAAACCAGATTTTATCATTTGCATTTGCTTGTTTAGGAGTATTAGTAATTATTGTAAAATTCAGATCATTGCCTTGGATTGCAATGGTTTTACCAGTTATGTTTGGAGTGTATGGTTTAATAAAAAAACTTACGAGTTTAGATCCAGTAGTAAGTATGGCAATTGAAACGATGGCAATAATGCCAATTGGACTTGGCTATTTACTATTTACTGAAACAACTAATAAAGGTCATCTTTTTTCGGATGGACCAATAATCACTTTTTATTTAATTATGACTGGTGTTGTTACATCGCTTCCATTATGGTGGTTTGCAATAGGTGCAAGAAAAATAAAACTTTCATCAATCGGATTTATACAATTTATTTCACCGACGCTTTCCCTTATAATAGGAGTTTTAATGTATAATGAAGTATTTGAGAAAACACAGATGATTAGTTTTGGATTAATAGGTATAGGAATAATCATTTACATTAATACAATATATAAAGAGAGTAGAAGTAGTTTATAATAAACAAGGAAGTATTATGAAATGTTAAAGAAACTCAAATGATTATTTTAGATTAGTAGGTATAGGAATAATCATTTACATTAATACAATATATAAAGAGAATAAAAGTTTATAATAAACAGGGGGCATTATGAAATTTATTAAAAGATTGATTGAATTTATTTTAGGTTTAATATTATTAGGGGTATTATTATTTGGAGTTTTTATCTTTTTAATTTATACATCAAATACAGAACTTCCAAAGGAAATATCAGAAGAATTTACGAATTCTCTTTCATATTCGGATTATATGAATCAAATGAATTTTGCGAATTTTAATGAAGTATCTGAAAATGATTTGAATATGGTTATTGATGGGACTTTAAAACAATTTGAAAATAGTTTAGTGAGATTTAATTATGGATACGTAGATATTAGTAAAGGAAGTGCAGAAGTATTTCTAAATGTTACTCCTAAAATCGAAAAATATAAATTAGATAAATTGAATATGGAATTAATTGGTAAGATTTCTTTAGAATTTAATAATAAAATTGCTGAAGTTAAAATTGAAAATACTAAAGTAAGTAAATTAAAATTACCTAATTTTATTGTAAAAGAAATAATTAAAACTGCAATTAATGAGTTAGATATTGAAAAAGTTAAATATTTTGATTCAGATAATATGGTGCTTTTATTAGATTTTTCAGATTTATTTTTTAAAGATATAAATTTTGAAGAGGATAAAGTAACTTATGAATTAACTTTCACTAAAAACGATGCAGAAAAAATAGTTCGAGAAAAATTTAACAAATTCGATTTTAATGACCTTAAAATTGGAGATGTTGATGATTTAATTGTAAAAATTAAAGCGTTACCAGAGACTGAACAAAGTAAGATATTGCAATACTTAAAAGAAAATGTAAATGAAGAGATTTTTAATTTAGTTAAGCAGAAATTAGAATGACAAAGCATTGACACTTTGTATATTGTATACTATAATGAAATATGTAGATTATAGTATGTATAGAAATAAATAAGGAGGATACAAATGGGTAAAAAAGTAATGAAAACTATGGATGGTAATACTGCTGCTGCGCACGTATCATATGCGTTTACAGAGGTAGCTGCGATATTCCCAATTACTCCATCTTCTCCAATGGCTGAACACATTGATGAATGGTCAGCACACGGCAGAAAAAATATTTTTGGAAATACAGTAAAAGTTAGCGAATTACAATCAGAGGGTGGAGCATCTGGTTCATTCCACGGCGCTTTACAAGGTGGAGCTTTAACTAGTACTTATACTGCTTCACAAGGTTTATTATTAATGATTCCTAACATGTACAAAGTTGCTGGAGAGTTATTACCGGGAGTTATGCATGTTAGCGCACGTTCTATAGCAACTCAGGCATTATCAATATTTGGAGATCATTCAGATGTTATGGCAGTAAGACAAACAGGATTCGGATTATTATCTTCAGCTTCTATTCAAGAAGTTATGGATTTAGGTGCAGTTGCACATTTAACTGCTATTGATACTAGAGTTCCTTTTGTTCATTTCTTTGATGGATTTAGAACTTCTCATGCTATTCAAAAAATCGAATTATTAGATTATAATGATTTAGCTGAATTAGTTGACTTTGATAAAGTTAATGAATTTAAAAGAAGAGCATTAAATCCAGAGCATCCTGTAACTAGAGGAACTGCTCAAAACCCAGACATATTCTTCCAAGCAAGAGAAGCTTGTAATCCATTTTATGATGCTGTTCCTGAAGCAATTGTAGAAAATATGAAAAAAATTAGTAAATTAACTGGTAGAGATTATAAACCATTTAACTATTACGGAGCACCAGATGCTGAAAAAGTAATAATTGCAATGGGTTCTGTTCTTGAAGCTGCTGAAGAAGCAGTAGATTACATGATGGCAAAAGGCGAAAAAGTTGGTATCTTAAAAGTTAGATTATACAGACCGTTTGTTAAAGAGTATATGTTTGATGTTATGCCTTCTACAGTTAAGAAAATTGCTGTATTAGATAGAACTAAAGAGCCAGGTTCTGCTGGAGAACCATTATTTAAAGATATCCAATCAGCATATTATGATGTTGAAGATAGACCATTAATTATTGGTGGACGTTATGGATTAAGTTCAAAAGAAACTAATCCTTCTCACATTAAAGCTGTATTTGATAATTTAGATGCAGAAGATATGAAAAAAGAATTTACTGTTGGAATTAATGATGACGTAACTTACTTATCATTAGATGTAAAAGAAACTATTATGGCTGAGCCGGTTGACAGAACAAGATGTAAATTCTGGGGATTAGGTGCAGATGGTACAGTTGGAGCTAATAAAAATGCAATTAAAATTATTGGTGATAACACTGATTTATATGCTCAAGCATATTTCTCATATGATTCTAAAAAATCTGGTGGAGTAACAGTATCTCACTTAAGATTTGGAAAAGATAAAATTAGATCTACTTATTTAGTAGATAATGCAAATTATATTGCATGTCATAACCAATCATATGTTGGAAATTATGATGTATTAGATGGTTTAGATGAAAACGGAACATTTTTACTTAACTGTAAATGGGATGCATCTGAATTAGATGAAAAATTACCAGCAGATATGAAAAAATATTTAGCTGAAAAAAATATTAAGTTCTTTATTATTAATGGAACTAAAATTGCTGAAGAAGTTGGTTTAGGTGGAAGAATTAACATGGTAATGCAAGCTGCTTTCTTTAAATTAGCTAAAATTATTGATGTTGATGAATCTCTTAGATTATTAAAAGAAGCAATTGAAAAAACTTATGGTAAAAAAGGTATGAATATTGTTGAAATGAACTGGAAAGCTGTAGATGCTGCAGTTGATTCGATTGTTGCAATAGACGTTCCAAGCGAATGGGCAAATGTAACTGCTGAAGCTAAAAAAGAAGTTGAATCAGACTTGCCAGATTATGTTAAGAATATTGTTGTTCCAATTGGTAAATTAAAAGGTGACGATCTTCCAGTTTCAACATTTGTTGGACAAGAAGATGGTACATTTGAACAAGGCGCATCAGCATTTGAAAAACGTGGTGTAGCAATAAATGTTCCTGAGTGGGATGTTGAAACTTGTATCCAATGTAACAAATGTTCAATGGTTTGTCCTCATGCAGCAATAAGACCATATTTATATACAGATGAAGAGGTTGCAAATGCTCCAGAAGGAATGACTGTTAAAAAAGCAAATGGTAAAGCATTAGAAGGATTACAATATAGAATTTCAGTTTCAATTGATGACTGTACTGGTTGTGGAGTTTGTGTTACTGAATGTCCAGTAAATGCACTTGAATTAAAAGAATTTGCTACTCAATTAGACGAGCAAGCAAACTTTAATTATTCGGTTGATTTACCTGAAAAGAAAAATGTATTAGGTAATAAATATAGTGTTAAAGGTTCTCAATTTGAAAAGCCATTATTTGAATTTTCTGGCGCATGTGCTGGTTGTGGAGAAACTCCATATTTAAAAGCTGTTACTCAATTATTTGGCGATAGAATGATTATAGCAAATGCTACAGGTTGTTCTTCGATCTGGGGTGGAACTGCTCCTAATACAGTATTTACTAAGAATGATAATGGACATGGCCCAGCATGGGCTAACTCACTATTCGAAGATAATGCTGAATATGGTTTTGGTATGAAAGTTGCTCTTGATGTTAATAGAGATGCATTAAAATCAAGAGTTGAAGAGTTAGTTAATTTAGAAATTGATGCTGATTTAAAAGCTGCATTAAATAACTGGTTAGAAAACTATAAAGATGGAGAAGCTTCACAAACTGCTGGCGAAGCTGTTAAAGCATTATTTAATACTGAAGTTCCAGCCGAAGCAAAAGAATTGTTTGATTATGTTATAGAAAATGCAGACATCCTTACTAAAAAATCATTATGGATACTTGGTGGAGACGGATGGTCATATGACATCGGTTACGGTGGGCTTGATCACGTATTAGCTGCAAATGAAGATGTTAATGTATTAGTATTTGATACTGAAGTATATTCAAATACTGGTGGACAAGCTTCTAAATCAACTCCAACTGCTGCAGTTGCTAAATTTGCTGCTGCTGGTATGAGAACTAAGAAAAAAGACCTTGGTTTAATTTCTTCTTCATATGGTTATGTATATGTTGCACAAGTAGCTATAGGTGCAAGTGATGCTCACTTTATGAAAGTATTAAAAGAAGCTGAAGCATATGATGGACCATCATTAATTATTGCTTATGCTCCATGTATTGCTCATGGATTAAAATCAGGTATGGGACATAGTGTAAGTAGAGAAAAAGAAGCTGTTGATGCTGGATATTGGCACTTATGGAGATTTGTTCCTGAATTAAAAGAAGCAGGAAAGAATCCATTTGTACTTGATTCTAAGCCACCAAAAGCAGATTTTCAAGAATTCTTACAAGGCGAAATCCGATATACTACTTTACAAAATCAGTTTCCTGAAATTGCAAAAGAGTTATTTGTTAAAGCTGAAAAAGATGCAAAAGAAAGATACGATGGATACAGAAGAATGGCAGAAATGGTATACTAATAATATAAGGGGCAGGCTAATAGCCTGCCCTTATTTTCATTTGAGGTGAAATATGGAAAAGTTTGTTCATAAATCAGTTAGATTATATTGTAATTTGCTTGAAGCATATAGAATGTTCACGATTGAAGAAAAATTAAAGCTATGGTTAAGTAAAAATATTTTAATTGACGAAGAAAATTTTAAAATAGAAATTAATCACAATAGTTTTGAATTAAATACATTGGGTAGTAAAATTACTAGAAAAGAATATGAAAAAAAAATTGTTATTAACTGGATTGAAAAAGAAAAAAGCATCAACTCTGAAGTTGAAATTAATTTTATGACTTGTTCTCAGAGAGCTGTAAATTGTGTAGAAATACATGTAATACATAGAAATTTAAATAAAAAATATATGAACTTTTATAATGTATTCTGGAAAGAATCATTAGATTCATTAAGATATTACTTTAATAAAGATTGGATAATTCATGATGGAGATTTAACACTTACAAAAATAACTGGAAGGAGCCTGTAGAAAATGGTAATTAATGTACCTGAGACGGGGAAATATGAAATAGAAAATATTGTATTTGATTATAATGGAACAATTGCTATTAATGGTGAAATAATTAGTGGTATTCTTGAAAAAATAGTAAAATTAACCGAAGTATTTAATGTTGCTATTATTACTGCAGATACTTTTAATACAGTTAGGAAAGCTTTTAAAAATACTAATGTGAACATTCATATTATTGATAATGAAAATGGTATGATTCAAAAAAAGGAATTTATTAAAAATATTGGATCAAATAAAACAATTGCATTAGGTAATGGTAGAAATGATGAATTGATGTTAAAAGAATCAATTATTTCAGTTGCTATTTTAAATGACGAAGGTGTTTCTTTAAAAGCATTAAATAGCGCAGATTTTTTGTTAAAAGATATTAATCATTTTTTTGAAATGATTGAAGAACCTAAAAAATTAATAGCTATACTTAGGAAGTAATAATAACTTTATTCCTATGAATAAAGTCACATACAAGCACTTTATTCATAGGAATAAAGTATATGTATGTGACTTTTATACTTTTTGAATTATTTTATTCATTTAATTTTGAAATTAAAAAATCTTTGTATTTCGAATCTTCTCTTTTAATATGTTTCAATATCCAAACACCTATAAATTTTAAAATTTCATTTATAAACTTGTCTTCATCATTTAAAACTTCAGTGAATCTTATGTTTTTTAGATAGTTAATAAATTCCTCATGTATTTCTTTATGAACTTTAGTATTTTCATATCCATATTTTTCAAAAAGAGCTTCCTCTGTATTGAAATGATAAACAGAATAATCTGTTAATTCATTTATTAAGTCTAAAATTTCATCTAATCGATTGGGATTTTCCTTTTCCTCTGCTAGTTTTGCTAATTTTCTTCCTATTTCAAATAATTTTTTATGTTGTTTATCGATAATATCAATTTCTAAAGAATATATCTCGTTCCATTCAAACATCTAATCACCCCTTTTAATTTTGTATTGTATTTACATTTGTATTTGTTTGTTTTTTACAGGTAAAATAATATTTCTATAACCTTTCTCAGTTAATTTATCTTTTAATACTTCCCTAGAGTCATCTTCACCATGAGTGATGAAAATAATATCAGGAGATTTTTTTAAATTTGTTACGAAATTAATTAAATCAGTTTGATCAGCATGTGCTGAATAACCATTTATCTTATGAATTTTGGCATTTACTTTATATTCTTTTTTATTAATAAAAACTGAAGTAGTTTTTTCAAGGATTTTTCTGCCAAGTGTATTTTCGGCTTGGTATCCAATAAATATAATATTAGTTAAATTACTTTTTAGAAATTCTTTTAAATAAAACAGTATTTTTCCGCCATTACACATTCCGCTTGAAGATATTATTAATTTTGGATTATCTGATCTCATAATAGTAAAAGTTTCTTTTAATTCTTCAATAAAGTGAGCATTGTCAAGGCTAAATAAATTTTGCTCATGCATTAAATTATCCTTTAGTGATTCTTTATTGTTTTCATAAATTTTTGTAGCTTTCAGTCCAAGTGGGCTATCGATGTAAATAGGAAGATTAGTAAGTGCTTTATATTTATCGATTTTCATTAGTTTTTTTAATTCTAAGATTATATTTTGAGTTCTTCCTAATGAGAAAGTAGGTATTATTCCTATTTCTTTGTTATTATAAATGTCTAATAAAATATTACCTAATTTTTCACTTCTTAATTTTACATCTTCATGAATTCTGTTCCCGTATGTTGATTCCATTACAAGATAATCACATTCTCCATTGAATTTTGGTGGGTCAAGAAGAAGATTCCCGCTGTTTCCTAAATCACCAGAAAAACAAATTGTTTCGTGATAATTATTTTCTTTAATATCAATTAAAATAGATGCTGCTCCAAGAATATGACCAGATTCAATAAATTCAAATGTAACATTATTAAATGCTTCTTTTTTATTAAATGGGATAGGATAAAAATAAGCTAAACTAATTTCTACATCTGCCATATTATAGAGCGGCTCTTTTTTATCAAGTCCAGCTTTTATTCGACTTTCATTTTCAAATTCTGTAGCTCTTTCTTGAATATTGGCGCTGTCTTTTAACATAATTACAGCTAATTCTTTTGTTTGATTTGTACAATATACTTTCCCTGTAAAACCTTTTTTAAATAGTAATGGAATTCTTCCAACGTGATCAATATGTGAATGTGTTAAAAGAACTGCATCTATTTCCTTCGGATCAAAGTTAATTTCACTATTATCTTCATTTTCTTCTTGATATAGTCCAAAATCTATAAGTATTTTATGTTCTGATGTTTCAAGCAAGTAGCATGATCCTGTTACTGTACCTGTTGCTCCTAAAAATGTTATTTTCATATAATCACCTCTAGATTCATTATACCCAAAAAAATAATTTATAACAAAATAAGTTAATTATTAATGAAAGTAATTAAAAAAATAAAATAATAGTTTAAATTACATTTTGTTTGGTATGAATTTAAGGATGGAATTAATTGGAGGTAGTAAATGAAAATTATTAAATTTATTGAAAATGGTATTAAATGTTTTGGAGTAGTGAATGATAAGAATGAAGTTGTGAAAATTAATTATGATAATATTTTTGATATTATGGAAGATTTTGAAAATCTAAAGAATATGGATTTATTTAGTAATAAAAAATTATATAAAATGAATTTGCTTTCAGTTCTTGCTCCAATTGAGTATCCAAAAAGAAATTTATTTTGCATAGGTAAAAATTATAGGGAACATGCAAAAGAATTGGAAGGTAAAATAGAAGGTATATCAGAAGATCCAATATATTTTTCGAAAATGGCGTATCCTGCAATTGGTCATGATAAAGAAATTAAATTACATTTAGATGTAACAAATGAAGTTGATTATGAAGTTGAATTAGGGGTTATTATAGGTAAAAAATGTAATAACGTAGATAAAGAGAGTGTAAAGAAGTATATTTTTGGATATACAATAATTAATGATGTAACTGCTAGAGATTTACAAAGAACACATTTTCAGTGGTTACGAGGGAAATCATTAGATACATTTTGTCCAATGGGGCCGGTGATTGTTACAGCAGATGAAATTGAAGATCATGGCAATTTAAATCTTTCATTAAACATAAATGGTGAGATAAGGCAGAATTCTAATACTTCAAGAATGATTTTTAGTATTGAACATATTATTTCAGAATTATCAAAAGGAATAACTTTAGTGCCAGGTGATATTATTGCTTCTGGTACTCCTGAAGGTGTAGGTATGGGATTTGTTCCTCCAAAATATTTAAAAGAAGGTGATGAAGTAGTTTGTAAAATTGAACATATTGGAGAACTAAGAAATGTTTTGGTGAAATGATGAGTTATGTTATAAATTCAATTTCAATTTTATTTATAATAATATATATTTCTTTTAGAAAATTCAATCAATTTAAAGTAAAGAAAATGTTTGATATTGATGTATTAAACGGTAATTCAGATGAGACAATTTTTATAAATGATGCTGAAATAATAATTGAAAAAGATCCTATCATGAAATTAGTTAATGGATATATAATTTTCGGGAAATATGAAGTTAAAAAACATATTGGTTCTGGGAATATGAGCGAAGTATATCTTGTAAGAAATATGAAATTAGGTAATTTATGGGCATTAAAGGTTATAAATTATTGTGATAATGTGGGATTATTTGCAGAAGAAGGTATACTAAGAAATATTAATCATATTTCAATTCCGAATATTGTAGATATATATTATAAAGGAAATACAGTCTATATTATTGAAGATTATATTGAAGGAGTTTCTTTAGACAAATTAATTAAAGAAAACGGAAATTTTTCACAGAAACAAATAATTAATTGGGGAGTTGAGTTATGTGAAATTTTAAGTTATTTACATAATAAGAAACCATATCCGATTATTTTTAGAGATTTAAAACCAAGTAATATTATTATCACAAATAATAATAAAGTTGTATTGATTGATTTTGGTATTTCTAAATTTAAAGCATCAGACAAATCGGATTATATAGCATCGGGGACTAAAAAATATGCACCTTATGAACAATTTTCGAATGAAAAAATTACTGATGAAAAAACAGATATTTTTTCTTTGGGTATGGTTTTAAGCGAATGCATTTTAGGATATGTACCAGTGAAAAAAAATGATTTTAAAAAAATGATGAATTTTGTGGATATTGAAATTGTTTTGATATTGATGAAATCAATTACCAGTAATAGAGAAAAAAGCTATGATTCTGTGAATGATATGAAAAAAGATTTAGAGAGTGTGGATAGCTTATTTTTAAAAAAATATAATAGGAAAAATATATTGAGAATAATGAACATTTTCTTATTATCAATTTCTATCTATTTTGTTTGGGAGGGATTAAAATTATTTCTTTAATTTTAAATGAAAGATTGAATGAACATTTTTTGAATGTAATTAAAAAATTTAATATGGAAGTAGAGCTTAATATATATAAGAAAATTGATTTTTCAAAAGAAGTAATTAGAATTTCTCAAAAGAAGTCAGAATATTTTGTCATTGATTTTGAGCTCATTGAAGATAAAGATAGGTTTGTAGAAGAATTAAGGACTCTTAGGATTAATTCTAATGATTTGAATTTAATAATTCTAATGCGAAATAAGAAACCTGGCTCTCTTGTAGTTAAGAAAATAGTAAATTTGGGCATTTATAATATAATTTATAAAAATGATAGCAATGAAATAATTAATGAATTTTCAAATATATTGCAAGGGAATAATAAAACTTATAGAGATGTTTCAATGTTTGATTGCGAAGTAGAAGACGAAGGAATTAAAGAGAAAAATGCTACTGAATATGTTCATCATTTAGGGAGTAAAATAATTTCTTGCCTTGGAAGTGAAAGTGGTAGTGGAACAACTCATACTTTAATAATGTTAGCTAATTATTTAAGCAGAAACCACAGAGTTGCATATATTGAAATAAATGATACTTATGCAATTAAAGCGTTAGGTAAAATAACTAATAGATTGACTTTAGGAAAAGAATATTTTAACCATCAAAAAGTTGATTATTATTGGGATATTGATTTTTCAACGTTTATTAATTCAAATAAAAATAAATATGAATATTTATTGATAGATTTTGGAGTGTTACAGAATATTAAAAACTTTGATTATTTTTTATTGTCTGATATAAAGTTATGTACAATTTCAGGAATTGATTGGAGAATAGAGAATTCAAAAAATACTTATGATTATTTATCGAAAATTGATGTTAATAATAAATGGATTTATTTAGTACCTTTTATTGAAAAAAAATATTTAAAAGAACTTAATGTTTATATAAAAAATGAAATTGTCACAATACCATATAATGTTAATCCATTTAAGCCTGAAAAGTATGTGATGGGAAAATTTGATTTGTTATTACATTTAAATAACGAAAGAAGTATAGTTAAAAAATTATGGAGAGGTGCAAAAGATGGGATTTGGTAGAAGAAAAAAAGGGATATTAAGAAAAGTTTTTATTCTATTGTTTATTGTATTAGTTATAGGTAGTGTTTCATATGGAGGGTATTACTTGTATAATCAACAATTAGCTAAAATTAAAAATGAATATATTATGCAAATAAACGATTTGAAAACCGAAAAATATTTAACTAAAAGAACCATATATATTGCATTAAAAAATATAAAAAAAGGAGATTTTATAGATGAAAATAATGTGAATCTAGTTAATACTTATTCAAAATTTGAATCGGGTATTTTCGTAAATGAACTAGATTTAAATTCAAGAGCATTAATTGATATTTCAGAAGGACTACCAGTTTTAAAAAATATGATTTATAAAAAGGACTTAACAGATGATGAAAGATTAAAAGAATTATCTTCAGTTTTATTGCAGAGTGATTTAGAGAAGAATGAATTTGTTGATTTTAGAATTAGATATTCAAATGGACTAGAATATATTGTTTTATCTAAAAAAGAAATAAAAAAAATTGATTTAAAGAATAATACTGTATGGTTATCTTTAAATGAGGAAGAAAATTTACTGCTAAGCAGTGCTTTAGTTGATAAGGCAATATATCAAGGAACATCATTTTATATTGATAGATATATTGAATCTAATATTCAAAAGGAATCGAATGTTAATTATCTTCCTAATAAAGAAGTTATGGATTTAATGGCAGTTAATAAGTGTGTTGAAAGGAAATTTGAAAAAGAAGAAATTACAAAGCGAGAAGAAATTGAAAATAAATTAAAAAGTATAAATGAGCAGCTTTTATCAAAAGTTGAAGAGAGTGTAGTTAGGGAAGAAGATAGTAGAGAAGAGCGAATTGAAATTAATGAAAGTGTAATAGTGAATGATACTGATAATCAAGAAGAAAAAGAGGAGGGAACAGAAGAGAATGTCTTCAATTAAATTAGGTTTTTTTGGAAGTCAAAAAGTTGAAATTTTAATGTATTTAGCAAGAATATTAAAAAATTTAAACTTTAAAGTACTAGTCATAGATGCATCTCTTGAACAAAATTTAAAGTTTTCAGTTCCTAATAGTCTGAATCTAAATGAAATTGAATATAGAGATATTAAGTATTTTATTGAGAGAGATTCGATAAACATGATAAAAAGTGATGATTATTCAGATTTCGATTATATTTTAATGGATTTTGGGTTTAATTATTCTTTAGTTAGCGAATTAACAGTTTGCGACCAAATATTTTTGATTACTGATTTTAATAAATTTAATGTTTATAGAACTAAAAAATTTGTTGAAAAAATTATTGAGAATAATGATGAACTAAAACTAGTAAGAATTTTTAAAGATTATATTTCAGGGAATATTAAGAAAAAATATATTGATCATTTAATATTTAATGGTAATGAAGATATTATTATAGAAAAATACGAGTTTCCATTATTGGAGAAAGAGGTTCAAAATAAATATTCTTCACAATATATGGATATATTTAAAATTAATAAAATTTCAAAAGAATTGGCATCGTTTTTAAAAGATATTTTATTTGAAACAACTCAAAAAAAAGAAAAAGAAATTGACAATGCGTTTAAACTTGCGAGAAAGGGGAAATAAAGTGCATATTGTTTTTTGGAGTAATGTACATGGACAAACTGGTGTTACAAGTAATTTAACAGCAATATCAATTTTTATGGCATTAAATTATAGATTTAGAATTTTATTAATGCATAATGAATTTAATAATAGTTCCCTTGATGAAAGCTTAATGTCACAATATGAGTTAGATAGCAAAGATGATAGTATGTTTGATATAGGAATAGATGCATTAGCTAGGTTTTCTAAATATAATAAACTTAATAAAGAGAGTATAGAAAGTTATACTACATCGTTAATAAAAGGGAAATTAGATTTGCTAATTGGAACTTCTATGAAAAACAGAGAAGCATTTTACAAAGTATTTGATGAGGTTAATGAAAATATTTTTTATAACTTAAATAAATATTATGATTTTGTATTTTCAGATGCAACTGCTGGAGATAATTATAGCATGAAATTACTAGAAGAAGCTGATTTAATTGTAGTAAATTTAAATCAAAACATTAGGATCGTTAAACGGTTCTTTGATAGTGAAATTTATTTAAAATATGCAGATAAATGTTTTTATATTATTGGATTATATAACGAAGATTCGCGATTTAATAGATATAATTTAGTAAGAAAATTTTCTTTTGAAAAGAGAAATGTAGTATCAAAAATTTCTGGTAAATCGAATAATGTAGGTGTAGTTCCATATAATATTAATTTTTCTGATTTTGAAAATAGTGGAAGAGCAATTGAGTATTTTTTAAAGAACATAAATATTCAAAAGAAAAATATTAATTATAGTTTTTTTTATGAAATTGGAAAAAATGTAGAAATGATTTTGAAAAAACTTGGAGTGGATATAGATATTAATAAGTTAGGTGAAATAAATGATTAATTTGTTAATAATAGGAATTATATTAATAATATTCATTATTTTTTTAATAAGTCATTTTAAAATTTATAAAACTAGTAAGAATGAATATAGAATTGAAGAAGATATTTATACTATTGAGTATATTACTGAAGTAGTAAGAATATATTTTAATAATATTTTAAGAACTAATTTTTATAATATGAATTTATCAAAAAATGAATTTGAAAAACAAATGAAAAAGCGAGAACAGTTAAGAAAATCACTTAAGACTTGCATTCATGGTGATCTAAATGCAAAAAAATATATTAAGGAATATATTAAGGATATTATACAGAAAGAATATTCATTTGATGAAAGTAATATAGATAAAATTATAAATTTTGGAAATCCTAGAGATTTAAATATTCAAGATAAATTTGAAATTTTGTTATATATGTATAAGAAAGATTATGATTATAGAGCTTTGGAAAAAATTATTGTAAATAACCAATTAGATGAATTGAAAGAAAACTCTATGTATTATATTGATAAAGAAGATATTGAAAAAATTTATGATAATGAAATTAAAGTAGTAAGAAGATTTTCTGATAAATTAGATATACTTGTTCAAAGAGTATATCAAAATTATAAGGGGTATAGCGCTGTTGATGAGCTGAGAGATATGAAAATTGATGGGATTTCAGGTGGAGTTTCAGGAATTCCTTCTAACTTTTTCAGAAATTATGCAGAAGGTGAAAGTGTTTCAGAAATATCAAAAATGCCTTCATCATATGATTCCATTTGGATATTTTTTAAAGGTAAATCAATTCAATTAAAATTTTTAACTTTTAATTCTGAAAAAGAATTAATTCGTATTTGCAAAAACATTTACAAATATGATAATCCAGGACAATTGACAGAAACAGCTGGATATAAAATTAATAAAATGAAAGATGGTAGTAGAGTTGTTGTTGTACGACCTCCTTTTGCAGAAAGTTGGGCTTTTTTTGTAAGGAAGTTTGATAGTCTTGAAAAAATTGAAATTAATGAATTGATAGTAGATAAAAATAAAAATTTATGTATTAATTTTCTTAAATGGATAGTTAAGGGTTGTCAAGTTACAGCGATTACTGGGAGCCAGGGAACTGGAAAAACTACTTTATTGATGTCATTAGTTTCTTTTATTAATCCAACATATAATTTAAGAATTCAAGAAGTTGCATTTGAACTGCATTTGAGAAAAATTTATCCTGAAAGAAATATTTTAACATTTAAAGAAACTGAAGATATATCTGGCCAAAAAGGTTTAGATCTTCAAAAGAAAACTGATGGAACTGTAAATATCCTAGGCGAAGTTGCTACTGCTCCAGTTGCATCATGGATGATACAAATGGCACAAGTTGCTTCATTATTTACAATATTTACTCACCATGCTAAAAGTAGTTATAATTTAGTTAAGTCACTTAGAAATAATTTATTGCAGACAGGTATTTTTTCTAATGAAAATATTGCTGAAGAGCAAGTAGCTGAAGTAATTAGATTTGATGTACATTTAAGTAAAAATGTTGATGGACATAGATATATTGAAAGAATTACAGAAATAATAGTTAAAAAGGAAAGTGAGTATCCAATTAAGTATCAAACAGTAGATAATGATGCGAAAATTGGTGAGTTTCTTGAAACTATGACTGAGTATTTTAGAAGACAAACTAATAAACAAAATTTTACAACAAGAGATATCATTAAATGGGTAGATGGGGAATATAAAGTTATGGAAAAAATTTCTTATGAGACTTATAGTAATATTCTATTTAATATTGAAAAACAATATAAAGATGAATTTATTAACTTTATATTAAAAAATGAGTTGATAATTGATGGATGATATATTAATTATAAAAATTATGTTTAGCTGTATTGTGATTTCATTATTAATTATGTTGGTTGCATATATAAAGTTAAATAAATTGAGAAAAATTAATGGAATGAGAAATAAGAGAAATTTGAATAGAAATTTAAGATTTTTTGAAAAATCATATAAAATCTTTAGTAAAACTTTTTTATTGAAAAAATACCTTTTTACTATTGAAAAAAATATAAGATTAATTGAATTATCTGATAGAAACTCTATTAACAGAAAATCTGTAAAATTTATTTATATATCTTTAATTACTAGTTTGTTTTTTATAATTGTTTTAGTTAAAAACATTGAAAGCTTATATTTCCTTTTGTTAAGTATAATAGTTTTATATATTATTAATAATCAATTATTAGATTTTTATATTAATAGAATAGAGAATTCGTTATTAACTCAATTTGAAAGTTTTTTATCAGAGGTTAAGCATTATTATCATGAACATAAAATGATTGATGAAGCAATATATGATACTACAGTTAATGTTAATAAAAATAATTTTGAAATGTCACTTCATGCAAAAAGAATGTATGAGATATTAACTTCAGAAGATGTAGAAAATGAAATTGATAAATATTATGATATTGCACCGAATAGGTTTTTTAAAAATTTTATTGCGCTTGCAAATTTAGTTCAAAAATTTGGAGATAGAGAAATAGATAATAAATCAATATTTTTGACTAATGTGAATTACTTAAAGCAAGAAATTAAATATGAATTATTGAGAAAAGAAAAGTTGGATCATTTATTTAAAAGTTTAGCATTAATTTCTGTTTCACCAATATTTTTTATAAAACCATTAGAAAAATGGGCAACCGTAAATCTTCCGGAATTAGGATATTACTATAAAGGTGCTTATGGATTTATTGTTCAAATTTTAGTTTTTATATTAGTGATAGGGTCTTATATTTTTATAAACAAAATGAAAACTCAAAAAAAAATAACGGTTTATCGTGAAAAAACAATTGTAGGAAAAATAGTAGAAAAGCGAAAAATTAAAAGAATGATAAATTATTTAATATCTAAAAGATATAGTAAATATTTAAGATATAAAAAACGATTAAAAAAAGCAGGGTTTAATAAGAGTATAGAAGAATTTTATTTTCAAAGATTAATATTAGGATTTCTTTTATTTGTTTTGACATTATTTATTTTTTTAAATATTAATATGATAAATAAGCAACAAATCATGTTACCTACAGGTATTGATAGAGAAGTTGTTGAATTTGATTCTAAGTATTTAAAAAAATTAAATTTTGAGAACTTTTCTTATTTAGAATTCAGGGAATATCTATCGAAAAATGAGCAATTGTCAAAGAAAAATTTAAATATAATTTCAAATAGAATTTATGATAAATATATAAAATATCAAAAAATATATTTTGAATGGTGGTATTTGGTAATTGCAATTATTAATTCAATTATTGGATATAATTCTCCAATTATACTAATTGAATTTAAGAAACGTGTAATGAAAATGAATATTGAAGATGAAGTAATACAAATGCATACTATAATATTAATGCTTATGTATTTTGAAAGGATATCTGTAGAAGAAGTTTTAAAGTGGATGGAACAATTTGCAGTAATATTTAAACAATCTATTGGACAATGTTTAAATGAAATGGATAGTGGTGATATAGAGGCGCTTGAGAAATTAAAACAAGATGAACTATTCCCGCCTTTCGTAAAAATTGTTGATAATTTAATAAATGCAAGTGAGAGAATACCATTATCATTAGCGTTTGATGAATTAATTCTTGAAAGAAAATATTTTCAGGATAAAAGAAAACAAGATACTGAAATGTTAATTGAAAAAAAAGGTGCTCTTGGTAAATTTATAGCATTTTTACCTATGGCCTTTACAATATTTTTTTACTTGTTAGTGCCGTTTTTGTTGTTGAGTTTTAATCAACTGCAAAATTTTTCAGATCAAATTAATAGCGTATTGTAAATGAAATGGAGGAAATATGGAAAATTCTTTAAAAATGTTAATGATTGGTGCAGCAGTTGTAATTACTTTAGCGGTAATAACATCAGGATTTTTTATTTTAAGACAGGGGCAGGGAATTTTAAAAAATTCTACTGAAAAAATTGGAGAAATAAGTTCTGATATTGAAGAATCAGAATTTACAATGTATGAGGATCAGAAAATATCTGGATCTGAAGTAGTTAATTTAGTTCGAAAATATGATGATAAAAGAATGGGAATATATGTCGAAACCGGTAAAGATACAAATGGTGAATGGTATATTAATAATATTTCTGGAATTACTTCAAACGACTATATTGGTGAAATAAGTTCAAGTGGCGAAAAGATATCTAAAATGATAGATGAGAATAATAATGAATATGTAAATCCTAGTGGTAAATTTCTAGGAAAAGTTATCAGGAATGAAAATGATACAATTATTGGATTGTATTTTGTTCAACAGTAATTATGTATAATAATTTAAGTGATTTTATTTTTAAAATTAGTTTAATAGTATTTTTTATTATTGCAGTAATGCTATTTTTAGAAACAAATGAAAATATCAATGGGCTATTGGATTTAATTGAAAAAAGTTATATTAATAATGAAGTGATAACAGTAAAAGAGAGTGACGAGGATTATCTTACTTACAAAGGATACGAAGTGATAAGTAAGATAATTTCAGGATTACAGTATGATATTGAAATTGAGGATGTTTTAATTAGAGCAAATGATGAGTTTAAAGATATTAATTTATCAATAATTGATGAGAAAAAATTATATGTACTGAAATTAGAGATTGATAATACTGGTAATATTATTAAAGAAATATATAAGGGGAAATGATGGGTGAATCATTAAGTAAAATTGTATCAATAATAATAGCGGTTTTATTATTATTTATTTTTCCAGTTATGAATATGTTTGAAAAACAGGATGATATTTCAAGAAATATTGTTTTTAATGAAACAACTAAATTTGTAGATTCAGTTAGAAATTTAGGATATATTACGCCTAAAATGTATAATGACTTTATGATAAAAATTGAAGCAACTGGAAATGTTTATGAAATATCTATGACGCATATGCATTTGGTAGTTTATCCTGTTTATACAGATGTCACTGATTTGTCTTCTTTTCAGGATAAAGCTAGTGAAAATTATGAAAATTATTATAATGATGAAATTATGAATCAGTTATTTCCAGAAGTAACAAGTGGTGATGAAATATATAGACTTAGTTGTGGCGATTACTTTTTAGTTGAAACAGTAAATAAAAATAAAACAATGGGAACAAAAATAAGAGAATTTATTTTAAATGTAGATTTACCTGATAGAAATATCATAGTGAATTATGGAGGGATGATCAGAAATGAAAGTTACTGATTTGGCTGTGATATTTATTTTGTTTACAGTACCATTTTTATTACTTATGGAAATTAAAGAAGAAAACTTAAATTATGTTTCTTATAAGCAAGTAGAATTAAATCGATATTTTGATACTGCTGTGGAAGATGGAGTTTCTGTAATTTATGATAATGGGAAAATTGATAAAAATAGAGCAATTGATACATTTTTTAAAACCCTTTTTATAAATTTTAAAATAAATGAAGATGCTTATTTGAAAACAAATTTAATTAATTATATTCCTGCTATAGTTGTAATTGAAAATGATGGATTTGAAATTCTGTCTCATAAAGAATTTACTAATTCTGATAATATGAAAGAAAGCAAAATGATTTGGAATCCTAAGGTGTTTTATAGTTATGTTGATAATAAATTTATTTATAAGTTTTACATTGATGACAATCTCACGATATGTGAAAAAGCTACTAAAAAACTTCATAAAGGATCATATAAATTTATTGCAAATACAGTTGATATATCGGATTCGATTTTGCAAAACGAAAACGAATATAAATCTATAAAACAAAGAGAAATTGTTAAATTATTGCAAAAAGATATAAATTATGAAATTAATAAACATAACGATATTATTAAAAATTTAGGGATTGACTATCAATTTGCTTTACCTTTAATTTCTGATGATAATTGGGCAAATAGTATCACTGATATTGGAATGATGGTTTTTTTCCAAGGAATGCCAATTGGAAGTTTAGGAAATAGATATTCAAATTTTGTATTAGGAGGCTCAAAAGTATTAAAAGGTAGAAAATATTATGTTGTAACCGAAAAAACTACTGGTAGAAAAGAATATCATATAGAGGGATGTTCTATTCTAGAAAATGCGAAAGATGATATTAAAAGCAATCCTGAAACAACACTATATAAAATAGAGGAATATAGTTCAAAGTATGAAGCAGCAAAAAGTGGAGCGTTTCCTTGTGAAAATCATTGAAGTGGAGAAAAAATATCAATAGAATGATTATGAAGGTTGTTTATGATATAATCGTTAATGTGTTAATTATTGTAAGAAAGGATGTGATTATTTTGAAAAGATTACCTTTAGGAGTAAAATCGATAGAAGAATTATTAAATAATGACTATTTATATTTAGATAAAACTATGTACTATGAAAAATTGATTAACGAAGGTAAATATTTCTTTTTATCAAGACCCAGAAGATTTGGGAAAACATTATTTATTTCAACTTTAAAAGAGATATTTAAAGGAAATAAAGAATTATTTAAAGATCAATGGATTTATACTAATTATGAATTTGAAAAGCATCCAATAATTCATTTAGATTTTAATGAAATAAATCATAAGCAAGATATTAATAAATTTGAAGAAAGTTTAAACAATAGATTGAAATCAATTGCTAAAATTTATGATGTAAATCTTAGGGCAAATTCTTCTAAGGATATTTTTGTAGAACTGATTGAAAAATTAGGTGAAATAAATAAAGTAGTAATATTAATAGATGAATATGATAAACCGATAATGGATTATATTGGAGATTTGAAAAAAGCAAATGAAAATAAAGAATTTATTGCATCATTTTATGAAACAATAAAAGCAAAAGGTGAATATTTAAGATTTGTACTCTTAACAGGTGTAACTAAAGTTTCTAAAACTTCAGTTTTTTCAAAACTTAATAATTTAACGGATATAAGTAGAAATACAAGATATTCAGCGATGCTGGGAATAACAGAAGAAGAGTTGTACACAGTGTTTGAAAAATATATGTATAAGGCAATTGAGGAAATGAATTTGCCAATGGATGAACTAAAAGAAAAATTAAAAAAATGGTACAATGGATATAGTTGGGACACAAAAAATAAGGTGTATAATCCATATTCGATATTAAGTTTTTTCAATGAATATAAATTCGATAATTATTGGTTTCAAACAGGAACGCCTACATTCTTATTAGATATAATGAAAAAAACTGAGTATATACTTCCATCTATAGAAGAAATAACAGTGGGAAGTTATATATTCTCAGAATTTGACTTAGAATATATGGATATAACTTCTCTTTTATTTCAAACTGGTTATTTAACGATTAAAGATATTAAAATAAAAAGAAATATGGAGTCTTTCTACACGTTAGGTATTCCTAACTATGAAGTAAGAAGCGCACTTTTCGATAGAATACTTCAGATGTATACAGATGAAAGTGTGTCAAAAGTTAAACCGCCATATTCTAGAATGATAGATTATTTAGAAGAAAAGAAACTAGAAAAATTCATAAATGAGCTTCAAACTTCTTTTGCACAAATACCATATACAATATATCCTAAAAAAGAAGATTATTATCATTCAATATTTTTCTTAATGATGAATTTAATAGGAGCAAAAATTGAAACTGAAGTATTAACGGATAAAGGTAGAATTGATGGTGTATTAGAATTTGACGATTTTATATATATTATTGAATTTAAAATAGGAAATGCAAAAGAAGGAATTGACCAAATTAAACAGAGGAAATATTATCAAAAATACCAAATGGCTAATAAACAATTAATACTGCTTTCGGTAGGTGGATTTAAGGAAAAAAATATTGAATATATTGTGGAAGAAATGTAATAATGTAATTTGCTCAAGTTGAAAATACTTGAGCTTTTTTTGGAAAAGATAAAATATTCAGAAAATTCTTGACATTCAGACTAAGATAAATTAAAATCTAAAACAATAAACAAAAACTTTGAAAAGGCAAGTAAGTTATTAGTTTTTACTACAGAGAACTGGATTAGCTGAGAACCAGGTGAAAATAATAATTGAAAATCTCCTTTGAGTTGATAGCTGAAAATAAGTAAGCTAATTCGGGTTAGTATCCGTTAATAGTACTTGAGTATAAAATAATTTATTATTCGTACTTAATAAGGTAATTATTGTGAAGTAATTATAAAAATGAGTGGTACCGCGTGAAAAATCTCGTCTCAGCAAATAGAAGAAATCTGTTTGTTGAGACGAGATTTTTAATTTAGTGTTAAGGAAAGTTCATTGTAAATTATAACTAATGACAATTTCATTTAAACTTTGAATGAAACACAATGGCCTATCTAAAACATTTCGAAGATGTTTTTCATAAAAGGAGAAAAATATGAGTATGACAATGGTAGAAAAGATTATTGCAGCACATTCAGGTAAAGAAAAAGTAAAACCGGGAGATTTAGTAGCAGTTGATTTAGATTTAGTATTAGGTAATGATGTTACTACACCGATGGCGGTAAATGAATTTAAAAAAATTGGTTTTAATGATGTTTATGATAAGAATAGAATTGCAATTGTTCCAGATCATTTTGCACCAAATAAGGATATTAAATCTGCAGAGCAGTGTAAAATTATTAGAGAATTTTCTTATGAAAAGGAAATAAAAAATTACTTTGAAATTGGAGAAATGGGAATAGAACATTGTTTATTGCCAGAGAAAGGTTTAGTTTTACCTGGAGATATTATTATTGGAGCTGATTCTCATACTTGTACATATGGTGCTTTTGGTGCATTAGCAACTGGAATTGGTTCAACTGACATGGCTGTAGGTATGGCTACTGGAAAGGCGTGGATGAAAGTACCTGAAACAATAAAATTTACTTATACAGGAAAACTTAATAAATGGGTTGGTGGAAAAGATTTAATATTATATACAATTGGAGATATTGGTGTTGATGGAGCTCTTTATAAAGCAATGGAATTTACTGGAGAAGTTGTTGATAATTTGAGTATGGCTGGAAGAATGACAATGTCAAATATGGCTATTGAAGCGGGTGGAAAATGTGGATTGATTGAACCTGATGAAACTACATTTGAATATATTAAAGACATTGCTCAAAGGGATTATAAAGTATATAAAAGTGATAAAGATGCAAAATATATTAAATGTTATGAATATAATGTTTCAAAAATAGAACCACAAGTTGCATTTCCACATTTGCCTGAAAATACAAGAGGAATTAGTGAAGTTGGAGATATAAAAATAGATCAAGTGGTAATTGGTTCTTGTACAAATGGTAGACTTGAAGATTTAAGATTAGCAGCAGAAATTTTAAAAGGAAAGAAAAAAGCAAAACATATTAGACTTATTGTTTTCCCAGGAACACAAAAAATTTATTTAGATGCTGTAAAAGAAGGAATAATCGAAACATTGATTGAAGCAGGAGCGGCTGTAAGTACACCGACATGTGGACCATGTTTGGGAGGACATATGGGAGTGCTTGCAAAAGGAGAAAGAGCGGTATCAACTACTAATAGAAATTTTGTTGGACGTATGGGACATCCGGAAAGTGAAGTATATTTAACAAATCCGGCTGTAGCAGCTGCGTCAGCTATTATGGGAAAAATTGCAGGTCCTGAGGAGGTAATGTAAATGATTTTAACGGGTAAAGTTTGGAAATATGGTGATGATGTAGATACTGATGTAATAATTCCTGCAAGATATTTAAATACTTCAGATCCAAAAGAACTTGCAAAATATTGTATGGAGGATATTGATAAAACATTTGCAACAAATGTTAAAAGCGGTGACATTATTGTAGCAGAAGATAATTTTGGTTGTGGTTCATCAAGAGAGCATGCGCCTATTGCTATTAAAGCATCTGGAGTTTCATTAATTATTGCCAATTCTTTTGCTAGAATTTTTTATAGAAATTCAATAAATGTTGGATTACCTATTTTAGAATGTGCTGAAGCTGTGGAGGATATTGAGGCTTTTGATGAATTAGAAGTTAATATTGAAACAGGCGTAATTAAGAATTTAACAAAAAATAATGAATATCAGGCTAATGGTTTCCCAGAATTTATGAAAGAAATTATAGATGCAGGTGGACTGGTAAATTATGCTAGAGAAAATTGGGGGGGAAAATAATGGCGTTGAAAATTGCGGTAATTGGCGGAGATGGAATTGGTCCAGAAGTTATAAATGAAGGCGTAAAAGTATTAAATAAACTTATAGAAACTACTAACTTAGAGATTGAATTTAAGAAATTTGATTTAGGTGCAAACCATTATTTAAAAACAGGAGAACTTGTTACTGATGAAGTTAAAGAAGAACTTAGAAATTATGATGCAATTTATTTAGGAGCAGTAGGAGATCCAAGAGTAAAACCAGGTATATTAGAACATGGAATTTTATTGGATCTTAGATTTTCATTTGATCAATATATTAATTTAAGACCAATTAAATTATTAGATTCAAAATATACACCTTTAAAAAATAAAGAACCAAAAGATATTGATATGATGATTATTAGAGAAAATACAGAAGGCTTATATGCAGGTGTTGGTGGATTTTTTAAAAAAGGTACGAAAGATGAAGTTGCAACACAACAGATGATTAATACTTATAAAGGTGTTGAAAGAGTTGTTAGATATGCCTATGAATATGCAAGTAAAAGAAATAAGTCTCAAAAGCTTACTCTTTGCGATAAAGCAAATGTATTAACATATGGACATGATTTATGGAGAAGAGTATTTAAGTCTGTTGGAGAAAATTTTGATACAGTAGAAAAAAATTACTTGTTTGTAGATGCTATGGCTATGAAAATGGTAAGAAATCCAGAACAACTTGAAACCGTTGTTACTTGTAATATGTTTGGTGATATTATTACGGACTTAGGAGCTGAAATACAAGGCGGAATGGGAATGGCAATTTCAGGAAATATTAATCCTAATGGAGTTTCAATGTTTGAACCTGTTCATGGTTCTGCACCTGATATTGCGGGTCAGAATAAAGCTAATCCTATTGCTGCAATAATGGCAGCATCTATGATGATAGATGTATTAGGTTATACTGAAGAAGCAAAGAAAATCGATGAAGCGATTGAACTTGCTGTTAATAACAATATGTTGACTGTAGATATGGGTGGTTCTTTAACAACTGTCGAAGTGGGGGATTATATATGCAGCCAACTGAAATAGGAGGTATATTATGCTAAAAATATATGATACTACTTTAAGAGATGGAAGTCAGAAAAGGGGAATATCATTTTCAACTGAAGATAAAATTAGAATTACAAAAGAACTGGATAAGTTAGGTGTGGATTATGTTGAAGGTGGCTGGCCGGGTTCGAATCCTAAAGATATAGAATATTTTAATAAAGTAAAAAATATGAGTTTTAAAAATATAAAAGTTGCAGCTTTTGGATCAACTAGAAGGGCAAATATTGAACCTAAAGATGATTATAATTTAAAAGAAATTATAAAATCTGGTGTTAAAGTCGCAACGATATTTGGCAAAACTTGGGATTTGCATGTTACAGTTGCACTTAATACAACTTTGGAAGAAAATTTAAAAATGATTGAAAGCTCAATTAAGTATCTTAAAGATCATGGGTTAGAAGTTAATTTTGATGCAGAGCATTTTTTTGATGGATATAAAGCAAATAAAGAATATGCTTTAAAAGTAATAGATGTAGCAGTTAAAGCAAATGCTGATTCAATTGTTTTTTGTGATACTAACGGTGGAACTCTTCCGTGTGAAATAAGAAACATTATTAGAGAGGTTAAACCATTAGTTACTTGTGAAATGGGTATACATGCTCATAATGATTCAGAACTTGCTGTTGCAAATTCAGTAATAGCATTTGAAGAAGGAATTAGCCAAATACAAGGGACTATTAATGGTTATGGAGAAAGATGTGGTAATGCAAGCTTATCATCAATAATTCCAAATATTATTTTAAAGTATGATTCGAACTTACTTAAAAAAATTAAGCTTAGAAAAATAACAGAAGTTTCTAGATTTGTTAGTGAAATAATAAATTCTAGTCATCCTAGTAATCTGCCTTTTGTAGGAAGTGATGCTTTCACACATAAGGGTGGAATTCATGTAAGTGCAATTTTAAAAGATATTGCAACTTATGAACATATTAACCCTATTTTGGTAGGAAATGATAGAAAAGTTGTAATATCAGAACTATCTGGAAAAGCAAATATAATATATAAAGCTAAGCAACTAGGAATTGATATAGAGGAAAAAAGCGATGAAATAAAAAATGTTGTAAAAAGAATAAAAGAACTTGAATATCAAGGATATCATTTTGAAGGAGCAGATGGCTCATTCAGATTATTGGTTGAAAAGGCACTTGGGAGATTCAGAGAATTATTTAAATTGAAAAATGCTAGAATAATTACTGAAAAACTAAAAAATGAAGGATCTAACTCAGAAGTTTCAATTAAAGTAGATATAGATGGGGAAGAAGTTCATACTGCTGCTAGTGGAAATGGCCCTGTAAATGCTCTTGACAAAGCTTTAAGAAAAGCGTTGGTTGATTTCTATCCTGAGATTGAAAAGTTCTATTTAGTTGATTACAAGGTTAGAGTGCTAGATAGTAATGATGGAACTGAAGCAAAAGTAAGAGTACTTATAGAAACTACTGATGGTAATAATAATTGGGGCACAGTAGGAGCATCAACCAATATTATTGAAGCAAGTTGGAAAGCGTTAGTTGATAGTATTGAATTTGGTATTTTATATAGAGATGAAAAAAATGAAATAAACGAAAAAATTAATTAAGACATGAAAGTGTCTTTTTTTTGAAAATAAATGAGAATGATTTTCAATTTCAACTTGACTTCTTATTATTAGCAAGATATAATTAAATTAGAAATAGAGGAGGTTTTTTATGGGACTTTTTTTTACAGTTATTATAGCTTTAATTATATTTGCTTTTACTGTATTTCAAATAAAGAGGTTATTAAATGAATTTAAAAGTGGGAAATGTGCAACTTGTTCGCAAAAAAACACATGTCAATTGAATCCAAAGACATGTGATATAGTACTTGATATGAATGATGTTAAATTATCTGAGTAACCCTACGGAACCTGTTCGAGTTAATTATTTTGGATTTAAAAGTATTTACAATATCAATAATGTTTGATACTTGATTATTAAAAAAACGTCTAAAGAATTAAAAAATTTAGGCGTTTTTTCATGTAAAATCATTCTAATACATATCGATGAAACCGAAGTTTTAAGAATGAATTGACAAAACTTATTGAAAAATACATTTTTTTTGTTTATAATGATAAAAAAGGATGAGTGGTTTTATGATAATTCGTGAAGATTATTTAAGAAAATTAATTAAATTTAAAAATAAGGATATAATTAAAGTAGTTACCGGAATTAGACGATGTGGAAAATCTACATTGTTTAAGCAGTATATGGAGTATCTTTTGTCGAATGGTGTTGAAGAAAATCAGATAATAAATATAAATTTTGAAGATATGGATTACTATGAACTGTTGGATGCAAAAAAATTATATGAATATATAAAAGGAAGATTGTTAAAAGAAAAAACAATGTATATATTTTTAGATGAAATTCAACAGGTTAACGAGTTTGAAAGAGTAGTGGACAGTTTATATATCAAGGATAATATAGATATCTATATAACGGGTTCTAATGCTTATTTATTGTCTAGTGAATTGGCTACATTACTTTCTGGTAGATATATAACTATAGAGATGTTACCTATATCATTCAAAGAGTATATAGTTTTTTTGGATGATAAAACAGATTTAAATAAGAAATATTCTGATTATTTATTATACAGTTCCTTTCCATATTCATTAAAGCTGAATAAGGATTTAGAGCTTATACACAACTATTTGGAAGGGATATTTAATACAGTGGTACTTAAGGATGTTGTAGGTAGAAGGAATATTTCGGATATTTTCATGCTTGATAGTGTTATTAAATTTATGTTTGATAACATTGGGAATATAACATCAACAAAACGAATCGCAGATACAATGACTTCTAACGGAAGGAAAATTTCAACAAATACTGTGGAATCATATCTTTTAGGATTGGTAGATAGTTATATATTATATAGAGTTAATCGGTATGATATAAAAGGCAAACAGCACCTTAAAACCTTAGGAAAATATTATGTGGTAGATATTGGGTTGAGATATTTTTTGTTGGGAGATAAAAAGGTTGATTATGGTCATATACTTGAAAATATTATTTATTTGGAATTAAAAAGAAGAGGTTATACTGTGAATATTGGTAAAGTAAATGAATATGAAGTTGATTTTGTAGCAACTAGATTGGGAATGGTTGAATATTATCAAGTAGCACTAACAACTAGAGATAATGCTACTTTAGAAAGGGAATTGCGACCTTTTAAAAAAATATCTGACCATTATAAGAAAACTCTTTTAACATTGGATGTAGAGCCTGATTCTTATTATGATGGGATTTTAAAAAGAAATGCATTGGAATTTTTACTAGAAGACTAAAGTTGCTACTTGTTCACAAAAAATCACATGTCAATTGAATCAAAGACATGTGATATAGTACTTGATATAAATGGTGTTAAATTATCTGATTAGCCCTACTGATCCTGTTCTAGTTAACTCTTTTACTCCGTAGCTAGAAAGCACCGATGTAAATGCATCGATTTTAGCTTTATCACCAGTTAATTCAATTATGATTGATTTTTTATTGTAACTGATGATTTTAGCTCTGAAAGTATCTACAATATCAATGATATCTCTTTTGTTATTTGAATTTGTATCAACTTTTATTAAAACTAGTTCTCTTGATATTGATATATTACTTGATAAATCAATAACTTTAATTACATCAATTAATTTGTTTAATTGTTTTTTCACTTGTTCTAAAGTGCTTTCATCACCATTAAATACAATAGTCATTCTTGATAGAAGTTCGCTATCGAGAGTGCCTACTGATAAACTGTCGATATTGTATCCGCGTCTTGTAAAAAGACCTGCAATTTTTGATAATACTCCTGACTGATTGTTTACAACTAATGCTATTGTATATCTACTCATAAAAATCATCCCTTTGATTTAATCTTCCAAGACATAATGAATTATAATTTATAAATTCTTCTGTTTCTTTTAAACTATTCAAATTAAAATATTTAACATTATTTGCTTTACAAATTAGGCTGAAATCGGGATTGCTTTTTAAATTAGTTGAAAAGGTTTCGTTATATGCATTTGTTTGCAAATCTCTTACCATGCCTAATGATTGGTCATCCATAAGTATGATTTTAACGTTTAAGCCATTTTCATGTAGAGTTATTAATTCGTTCATTACCATTTGAAAACCGCCGTCACCGATTATTACGACGATCTCATTGCTGATGGAACTTGCTTGTGCTCCGATTGATGCTGGAAGACTGAAACCCATGGTTCCGAGTCTGCCTGAAGTGAAAAATTTTCTATTTTTATACATTTTTATATTGTGTGCTGCACTTATTTGATTATTGCCAACATCGGCAATAAATACAGCATTATCGCTTAATTTATCAGTAATATTAGCTAATTTTGAATCGATAATTTTATTTTTACCTAAATAAGTATTATTATTTTCTTTTTCAGAATTAATAATATTTATCCACTCTTCATAAGATGGACTATATTTATAATTTGATAATTCTTTTAAAATATTCTTAGCATCTCCTATGATTGGTATATTGGAAATAAGATTTTTACCTACTTCGGCTGGATCAATATCAATATGAATAATATTTTTTTTGTTTGTTGAAAAATTTGCAGTTGTTCTATTTGAAATACTCATTCCAATAATTATTAAAAGATCTGATTTCTCAATTAAATTATTAGCAAATTTATGGCCGTGCGAACCTATCATACCGATATAATGCGAATCTTTTTCATAAAGAGCGCCTTTCCCTAGAAGTGTATGGACTACAGGGATTTCTGTTAATGAAATAAAGTCTTGAAGTTCTTTTTTTGCATTGCTTGATAAAATTCCGTTCCCTATACATAATAAAGGCTTTTCTGAGTTGCATATTTTCTCATATGCTTTTTTTATTTGATTTTTATTCCCGTTAAAAGTTGGCTTATATCCTAAAATATCAATTGTTTCAGGATAATTATATTCAATAAGTTTGTTTTGAATATCTGTTGGTATATCTATTAAAACTGGACCTTTTCGACCGGTATTTGCAATGTGAAATGCTTCTTTAAAAATTTTTCCTATTTCTTTTTCATTTTTTACTAAAAAATTATATTTTGTAAAAGGCTCTGTAGCACCGATAATATCAGCTTCTTGGAAAGAGTCGTAGCCAATGATATTAGTATTAACTTGTCCGGTTATTATAACAACTGGAATTGAGTCCATGTAGGCATTTGCTATTCCAGTTATTAAATTAGTTGCTCCGGGTCCACTTGTTGCAATGCAAACTCCAACTGTATTTGTATTTAACGCATAACCACTTGCAGCATGTATTGCGGCTTGTTCGTGACGAACTAAAATATGATTTATTTTTGAAGTTTTTAAACTTTTATAAAGTGGCAGGACGGCACCGCCGGGATATCCAAAAATTGTTTTTACATTTTCTGATTCAAGAAATTTAGTTATTGCTTTTGCTACTTTCATGTTTTCACCTCATTAATTTTATTTTATCCATAAGAATACAGAAAAAAGGAAGAATTGTCAACAAAAAAGAAAAAAATAAAAACAGTTGACAGAAAATTCAAAAAACATTATTATAAGATTTAATATTTATATTGAAATTGATGGAGAGCATAGATTAATTTATTTGTAGAGAGTTGATGGTTGGTGAAAATCAATAATGAGTTTTTTTATTTCTCGCTCCTGAATTTGAATTTTGAAATTAGTAGAAATTCATGGGTAGTTCCCATTATAAACTTTAAGAGATCAAAGATAACTAAGGTGGTACCGCGGATTAATATTCGTCCTTTAACAAGGACGTTTTTTGTTTTTTGAAAAGAATTTATAGGAGGAGAAGAATGGATAGAAGAATAAAGTTTTTTGATACAACATTAAGAGATGGTGAGCAATCCCCAGGATGTTCAATGAATTTGAAAGAAAAAGTTAAAATGGCTAAAAGGTTAGAAAAATTAAATGTCGACGTAATAGAAGCGGGGTTTGCAATTTCATCGGATGGTGATTTTGAATCTGTTAAAGCTATTGCTGAAGCTGTAGAGAAACCTGTAGTTGCTTCTCTTGCTAGAGCATTAAAGAAAGATATTGATAGAGCATATGATGCGGTAAAGAGTGCGAAACACCCTCGTATTCACACTTTTCTAGCAACTTCAGAGATACACAGAAAATATAAATTGAAAATGACAAAGGAAGAAGTTCTTAAGAGAACATATGAAATGGTAAAGTATGCAAAAGAAAAATGTGAAGATATTGAATTTTCGGCTGAAGATGCAACAAGAACAGAAAAAGAATTTTTAGTTGAAGTTTTTAATAAAGCTATTGAAGGGGGAGCTACTGTTTTAAATATTCCAGATACAGTTGGTTATACTACACCTGATGAATTTTATGAACTTGTGGCATATGTAAAAAATAATATTATTGAAGATGTAGATATATCTGTTCACTGTCATAATGACTTAGGTTTAGCTGTTGCTAATTCTATTTCGGCAATTAAAGCCGGAGCAAATCAAGTTGAATGTACTATAAATGGAATTGGTGAAAGAGCAGGAAACGCAGCTTTAGAAGAAATTGTAATGATATTAGATACGAGAAAAGATTATTTTAATTATTCAAACCAAATTAATACAGAAGAAATAATGAGAGCATCTAAGAAACTTATTTCGATTACTGGGATTGATGTTCAGCCTAATAAAGCGATTGTTGGTAAGAATGCTTTCGCTCATGAAGCTGGAATACATCAACATGGAGTTTTGGAAAATAAAAGCACATATGAAATTATGACTCCTAAAAAAATTGGTTTAAAAGAGAATAAGATGGTGCTCGGAAAACATTCTGGGAAACATGCATTTGAAGAAAAAATTATTAAGTTAGGTTATAATTTAAACGATGAAGAAATTTTAAAAGCTTTTAAAATTTTTAAGGATGTTGCTGATAAGAAAAAAGAAATTTATAATTCAGATATAGAAGCAATAATAAGAGATGATATATATGAAATGGTTGATAAAGTTATATTGGAAAGATATGTTGTTAATTGCGGTAATACAATCAATCCAACTGTTACGATTAAAGTTAATTATGATAATGAGATCTTTGAGGAAGTTGCAAGTGGTGATGGTGTAATTGATGCAGCATTTAATGCAATAGAGAAGATATTTAAAATTAATTTTATTCTAAAAGATTACAAAATAAAATCTGTTTCAAAAGGTAAAGATGCGTTAGGTGAGGCAAGGGTACAAATAAACTACAATGGGAAAATTATTAATGGTAAAGGATTATCTACAGATGTTATAGAAGCAAGTATAAAAGCTTATATAAATGCTGTGAATAAAGTTTTAGTATAAATGACTTGAAACAGTTTGAAAATCTAAATAATGGGTATAAATATTTAATAAATGAGTGAAAGGAGAGGCTAATGAAAAAAGTTGTATCCATTATATTAATAACTTTATTAATTACGAGTTTTGTAACCGGCTGTGGAAATGATGAAAAAGAAGAGGAAAACGGGAAAGTTGATATTGAAGCTAGTAGTGATGAAATAACAATGAAAGATGGAGATAATGAGTCTGTTGTAGCAACTAATCTTAATAAAAGTGTTGATTTACCAGAAGGATATCCTGAAGATATTGTTCCAATTTATGAGGATTCATTTATACTTGCTGCTTCAAAGAACTCAGATGAATCATATATGGTTGTTGGGCTTACAAATGATGGGTCTGATAAAGTTGCAGAGTTTTATGATGATATTTTAAAAGATGCAGAGGTTATAATGAATTATTCAGACGTTGAAGGTTACAATAATATGGGAGAATATAAAGGTTATACTTATACAATACTTGCAAATGATGAAAATGATGGAGAATTAGATTATAAAACAACTATTAATATAATTTTAGTTCCTGGAAGCACTAAAACGGTTTTTCCAGCTGTTGATGAAAATAATGATGAGGAAAAATCTGATTCTAATACAAAAACAAATAATAATAACAATTCAAGTGAGATAGTTGTTCCTGATGGAAAAGAAATACCAGCAGATTATCCAGAAGATGTATTACCTTTTGAAAATGGCGAAGAAACTGAACTTGCTAGGGTAATGGATCAAAATGGGCAGAAAATGCTTGGATATATGTCTACAAGTGAAATTGAAGATGTGCATTATTACTATGAAAATTTATTGAAAGATAGTTTAACTTATTTAGTTTTAAATGATTCTGAAAATGATAAAGAAATAGTAGCTGCTGTTGGTAATTATCAGTTTAGAATATTACTCCATAGGAATGACGAATCAACAGGTGAAGATTTAAAATTTAAAACGTTGATTCAGATTATATATTAATAATATGTTTTAACATGATATCGTTTTCACATAAAAAGCAATTGACTTCCCAATATATTAATTATATTATTAAAATATAATTGGAAGGGGATACTTAGATGCAGAAGTGCAAGATATGTGGCTCGGAGTGTTTGAAACATTTATATAATGAAAAAAGTAATACGAATTACTATTTTTGTGAAGTATGTGAATTTGTTTTCCAAGATGAAAATGAAATAGTTTCTTTGGAAAAAGAAAAGGAGATTTACGATTTACATAATAATAGTTTTGAATCTGAAGGTTATGTAAGTATGTTTGAAAATTTTATTGATAAAGCAATCAAGCCTTTTATTAAAAAGAAAGGTATGGCATTAGATTATGGATGTGGTCCTGGTCCTGTGTTAGCTAAAATACTTGAAAATCAAAAATGGGCTGTTAAAAAATATGATCCGATTTATGATAATAATAATGAATATTTAAATTATAAATATGATTTAATAACATCAACTGAAGTTTTTGAACATTTTACTAATCCGCTTAAAGAACTAGAAGAAATATCGAAACTATTAAATAAAAACGGTGTTTTGGCGATTATGACTATATTAAGACCACGAACAATGGATGAATTTAAAGAGTGGTGGTATATTAGAGATATTACTCATATTAGTTTTTATTCACAAAAAACGTTATATTTAATGGGAAAGATTTTTGGATTAAAAATGATATATAATGATAATAAAAGATTAATTACATTTAGAAAATTATAAAAGCCTCCCCCCGAGGCTTTTTTTGTTGTTAAGGATAGTGCGTTGATGATATAATTGGCATAGAAATGAGATGGTTACGGAGGAGATGTTATGCCGAAAAAATTAGGAATAATTGCAACCGATGGTGAGATGAAAAAAGCTATAGAAAAATTATATCCATACGAGACTCAAACTGGGAAGTTTATTATTGAAATTTTAGATCAAGAACAAATAGATGAGCAGGGGAAATACCTTGAGGCTAAAGGTGCTAGTGTAATTATTGGACGAAGTGGAACTTATGATAGAAATATAGAAAATGTGTCTGTTCCTCTTTTAAGATTAAGAGTTACTGCTGCAGATATTTTTAATGCATTAATAAAAGCATCAAAAATTAAGGGAAAAATTAAGGTTATTATTTGGGAAGGCGTATTTTTTGATAGATTATGGCTCGAAATGATTTCTGGTGAAGTGGAAATTTATACTTTTAAAAATGGAGAAGATATTGAGAATGTTTATATTGAAGCGATAAGTACTGACTCTGATTGTGTTGTAGTTGGTGGTGGTGTTATTTGTTCTCTTGCTAGAGGAGATGGTATTTCTTCCGTATTTATAAATGCATCTGATGAATCTATTATAGAAATTATTAATCATGCAGAAGAAGTTTTAGGTTATCTTAATAACGCTCAATATCAACATGAATTATTATCTAAAATGTTAAATAATGTACAAGATGCTGTGATAGTAATTGATGAAAATGATAAAGTTCAATTATTTAATGAACGGGCTCAAAATATATTGAAAGTTGGGTCAGCACGTATTATGAATAAAAAATTATCAAATATATTGCCGGACTTTAGTTTTTTAAAAGATAATTTAATTAATGAAATTGAAGAAAAAGAAAAACTCATACGAATTAGATCTTTAGTATTAAATTATAGTACATCATTAATTTGGAAAGATAATAAAATAAAAGGAATGCTATTGATTTTTCAAGATACTACTAGACTTCAAAGACTTGAGCAAAAAATTAGACGCGAATTGAATAAAAAGGGTTTAGTAGCACGATACAATTTTAAAGATATAATTTATGCTGATGAATCCATGGATATAGTAATAAAAAGAGCTAAAATGATTGGGAAAAGAGATTCTTCAGTTGTAATTTACGGTGAAAGTGGTACTGGTAAAGAGTTAATGGCTCAAAGTATTCACAATATTAGTGATAGAAATCAAGCGCCTTTTGTTGCAATTAATTGTGCTGCTTTATCTGAATCGCTTTTAGAAAGTGAACTTTTCGGATATGAAGAAGGTGCATTTACTGGAGCTAGAAAAGGTGGAAAACCTGGGTTATTCGAATTAGCTCATGGTGGAACAATTTTTTTAGATGAAATCAATTCGATTTCACTAGGATTACAAAGTAAACTTCTTAGAGTTGTTGAAGAAAAAGAAGTTATGAGATTAGGCTCAGATTATCTTATTCCACTAAACGTTAGAATTATTTGTGCTGCAAATGAAGATTTAAAAGCAATGTTACAGAAAAAAACTTTTCGTGGAGATTTATTTTATAGATTAAGTAGTTTTGAAATTATTATTCCGCCACTTAGAGAGAGGCAATCAGATATAGAACCGTTATTTATTTTTTTTCTTAAAACTTTTCAATTAGATGAAAAAATTAAATGGCCTGGTGAAAAGGATATTGAAAAACTAATGTCTCATGATTGGCTTGGAAATGTTAGAGAACTTAAAAATGTAGCAGAAAGATATATATTATTTAATGAAATTAATTTATTAAAATCGAAAGATAATCAATCTGATAAAATATATAATGACACAATAGATTTAAAAGAAATTCATAATTTAATTGACGATCGAATAATTGCACAATTAATGAAAAGTGGTCTTTCTAAAAATGAAATTGCTAAAAAATTAGGCATTAGTAGAGCAACTTTATGGAATAAAAACAAGAAGAATGTTTAATTTTTGAAACATCATGTCAAAGTAAATGAACGAATATTATAAAAATATATAAAAAATATAAAGAAACGGGCTTAAAGCTCGTTTTTGTTTTGGCATATAACTTGCTATATAAAAAGTTAGAATATAAGGAGGCAACAATGAAAAAAGGAGATTTTATTTGGGGTGGGCTGTTTTTAGCTTTTTGCATTATTTTAGTTATACCAAGCACACGAGAGGCTTTTATAACTTTTACAAGTGATCATAAGTTAATTGGTGGATTTTTGAAGTTCTCGATTTTAGCGTCTATGGGTGAATTATTAGCTCGACGAGTAGGAAATGGAGAATGGTCTTTTCCAAGTTATTTTATTACACGTGGAGTAGTTTGGGGTACGCTTGGTGTAGTAATTACTATAATATTTACTATTTTTGCTACTGGTGTTATGAAAGCTCAAGCTATTCATATATTACCTTTTGATGGTGTTGCAGTTGGATTTGCGTTCTTTACAGCTACATTAATGAATGCTACTTTTGCACCAACATTTATGTATACACATCGTATTTCAGATACTTATTTAGATATGAAGTCTGAAGGAGTTAAAGATATTACACTTACAAAAGTTGTTAAACGTATCGATACAGCAGGGTTTGTTACATTTGTTGTTATGAAAACGATTCCATTTTTCTGGATTCCAGCTCATACATTAACATTTTTATTGCCTAGTGAGTATCGTGTTCTTGTGGCTGCAATGTTATCTATTGCACTTGGCTTAATTTTAACAATTTCAAAGAAAAAACAGTCGAAAGTTGCTTGATTAGGAGGGGTTATATGAAAAGAATATTAGCTATTAATCCAGGATCTACTTCTACAAAAGTAGCTCTATATGCAGATAAACACGTGATGATTGAAGAAACATTAGATCATCCCGTAAGTGAAATTCAAAAATTTGAACGTGTGCAAGATCAATTTGAATTCAGAAAGAATGTAATTACTAATTTATTAATAGAAAATGGAATATCGTTTGAATCTTTAGATGCTGTAGTTGGTAGAGGTGGTTTATTACCACCGGTTAAATCAGGCGCTTACAAAGTAAATGATGTAATGGTGGATAGATTAAAAAACAATCCTGTAGTAGAGCATGCTTCTAATCTTGGAGCTCTTATTGCATATGAGATTGCTGAAGAAGTGGGTATTCCTGCATATATTTATGATTCGGTTGCTGTTGATGAATTAATAGATATTGCTAGAATATCAGGTATGCCTGAAATTTCTAGAGCAAGTCTTTTACATGCACTTAACGCAAGAGCTATGGCATATAAAGTTGCTGAGAAATATGGTAAAAAATATAATGAAATGAATATGATAGTTGCTCACCTAGGTGGAGGAATTACGGTTAGCGCTCATCAAAAAGGTCGAATGATTGATTTAAATTCGGATGACGAAGGTCCTTTTTCGCCAGAACGTTCTGGTAGAGTTCCTTGTAATAAATTAATAGATCTTTGTTTTAGTGGAAAATATGATAAAAAAGCTATGAAAAAAATGCTTCGTGGTAAAGGTGGGCTTTCAGCTTATCTTGGAACCGTTGATGTTCGAGAAGTTGAAAAAATGATTAAAGATGGTGACAAAGAAGCTTTATTAGTTCATGAAGCTATGGCTTATCAAGTTGCAAAAGCAATTGGAGAACTTGCTACAGTTTTAAAAGGTGATATTGATGTTATCGTTTTAACAGGTGGTATTTCATATTCGAAAATGATTACTAATTGGATTTCTGAACGTGTATCATTTATGGCACCTGTTGAAGTTATGGCAGGAGAAAATGAATTAGAATCGTTAGTATTTGGAACTTTAAGAGTTTTAAACGGCGAAGAAGAAGCTAGAATATACTCGGAAGAAAACTAAGAATGGAGGAAATGATATGAAGAAAGTTCTTATCAGGGAAGAAAGATGTAAACAATGCGGTATCTGTGTAGATGCTTGTCCTAAAAATGCTATTTCATATAGTAGTGAAATAAATTCAAATGGATATCAACCTGTAGTTATTGATGATGATTTATGTAATGGCTGTGGAATTTGCTATACAATGTGTCCAGATTGGGTATTTGAAATTTTGGGAGATAGGGGGTAGTATATGGAAGATATGATTAAAGGTAATCACGCATTTGCGGAAGCGGCAATTAGAGCTGGAGCAACATTTTATGCTGGCTATCCAATTACACCATCTTCAGAGATTATGGAATATCTCTCTGTAAGATTGCCAGAAATAGGTGGAGTATTCATTCAAGCAGAAAGTGAAGGAGCATCAATGAATATTTTAACCGGTGCATCTGCATCAGGAGTTAGATGTTTTACTGCATCTTCAAGTGTTGGTATGACATTAAAACAAGAAGGAATTTCACATATGGCAGATTCATATTTGCCGTTTTTAGCAATTAATGTAGTTAGATATGGTACTGGTTTAGGAACACTTGATACTGGTCAATCTGATTATTTAAGAGATACTAGAGGTGGAGGAAGTGGAGATTATAGAACTTTTGTATTGTCGCCATATAGTCTTCAAGAAGCAGTTGAATTAATAGGACATGGATTTGATTTAGGTGATAAATATGGAATGGGTACTATTTTGCATACTGAAGCTGCATTAGGACAAATGATGGAACCGTGTACTTTTCCAGAAATGAAAAAAGTTGAAAGAAGACATGGGTCTATAGATGGAACATATAGCTTTGAAAGAATATCGCCACTTTATAGAGATAGACGGCAAGAAGCAATCGATGAAAAAGCAAAATATGATAGTATTAAAGAAAATGAACAAATGTGGGCAGAAGAATCTTTAGAAGATGCTGAATATGTAATAGTTGCTTATGGATTGGCTGGAAGATCTGCAACAGGAGCTGTTAAACAACTTAGAAATGAAGGTTATAAAGTAGGGTTAATTAGACCAATTACACTTTGGCCATTTCCTGAAAAAGCTTTTGATAAAGTAAATAAAGATGTAAAAGGTTATATTTCTGTAGAAGAAAATGCTACTGGACAAATGGTTGAAGATATTGCATTAACATTAAAGAAAACGATTCAAAGTTCAAAACCTGTTTATATGTTCGCTAACGCATTTGGTATTCCAACAATGAAGAAAATAAAAGCTGATTTCATTAGTGTTAGAAATGGTGAAATAAAGGAGGTATATTAAAATGGCAATAGCAAAAAAAGTACCTGAAATGCTTAGTAAACAAATTTCTTTTTGTCCTGGTTGCGGTCATGGAGTTGTAGTAAGACTAATAGCAGAATGTGTTGAAGAATTGAAAATGGAAAAAAATGTTATTTTCAATGTTGGCGTAGGTTGTTATTCTTTAGCAACACCATCTATAGAAGCTGATAAATTTGATACTCTTCACGGTAGAGCTTCAGCGGTTGCAACAGGATTTAAAAGATGTAATCCTGATACTTTAGTAATTTCTTATCAAGGTGATGGAGATGCATATAGTATTGGAATAGGCGAGAGTTTTAGTGCTGCTTATAGAAATGAAAATATTACTGTGATTACTGTTAATAATACGAATTATGGTATGACTGGTGGGCAAATGAGTGCTACTACTATGCCAGGGCAAAAAACAACAACATCACCACTAGGAAGAGATTGTAATACAACAGGAATGCCAATTAAATTTCCTGAAATGGTAGCTGCTACTTTTCCAAATGCGGCATATGTAGCAAGAGGTGCAGTAACAACTCCTAAATATGTTAATCAATTGAAAAAATATATTATGAATGCACTTAAAGCACAAATGAATAATGAAGGGTATTCGTTAATAGAGGTTTTATCACCGTGCCCAACAAATTGGGGTATGACTCCGCTTCAGGCGCTTGGAAGAGTTAATAAAGAACTTGTGGATTATTATCCTTTAGGCGAATTTAAAACAAGGAAGGTGAAATAATATGAAAGAGATTTTATTTGCTGGATTAGGCGGGCAAGGTATCCTTACTTCAGGCCTTGTAATATCGCAAATTGCTGTATCTAAAGATTTAAATGCAACATGGATTCCTCAATACGGTGCTGCAATGAGAGGTGGTACTGCAAATTGTACAGTGAAATTTGGAAATGATATGGTTTATAATCCTGCACAAGAAGAACCAGATATTCTTTTAGCAATGAATAATCCATCTTTTCAAAAATTTGTTGGGATGGTTGCACCTGGTGGAACTGTAGTAATAGATAGTGGTCTTGTTACTTGTGATACTGATGTACGTGATGATATTACTGTAATAGGTGTACCAAGTTCAGAAATGGCAATTGAAATGGGACATGCCAAAGGTGCTAACATTATTATGGTTGGTGTTATTGCAAAAGTTTCTGGAGATATTACTGAAGAAGATGGAATTAGCGGAATGAATGAAATGTTTAGAAAAAAAGGTAAAAGCAAATTTGAAGAACTGAATACTAAAGCATTTAAATTAGGTTATAATTTCAAAAAATAATAAAATCATGTATAATGGTTTTATAAAAGAATTTATGTATTGGAGGAATTAATATGATATCTAAAAAAATGAAGGCATCTCTTGCGAGTAGTTCAGTTATTCGAGAAATGTTTGAAGAAGGTAATAGATTAGCTGAAATTTATGGTGCTGAGAATGTATTTGATTTCAGTATAGGAAATCCAAATGTAAAACCGCCTGAAAGAGTTAAGACTGCAATAAAGGAAATTCTTGATGAAGAGGATGCAAATTTTGTTCATGGATATATGAGTAATTCTGGTTATCCAGATGTACGTGAAGCTATTGCTCAAGATCTTAATAAAAAACATGGTTTAAATCTTTCCTTTAAAAATATAGCTATGTCTGTTGGAGCAGGTGGCGGTTTAATTGTTGTTTTTAAAACATTATTGGATCCAGGTGATGAAGTAATTACTTTCGCACCATATTTTGGGCCATATAGAGCTTATATTGATGATTGTCAGAGTAAACTTGTAATTGCAGAATCTCATAAAGGTACTTTTGAACCAGATTTAGCTACACTTGAGGCGGCAATTACTCCAAAAACCAAAGCGCTAATTATAAATAACCCAAACAATCCTACAGGAGTTGTTTATAAAGAAGATATAATTAAAGGAATAGCAGATCTTCTTACAAAAAAATCAGAAGAATATGGACATACTATTTATATAGTATCTGATGATCCTTATAGAGAAATAGTTTATGATGATATTGAAGTTCCATATATGCTTAATTATTATACAAGTACTTTTGCTGTTTATTCATATAGTAAATCGCTTTCATTGCCAGGCGAAAGAATTGGATATGTTGCTTTTTCACCAGAAATAGAAGAAGCGGAAGAAATTGAGCAATGCTTGAGTAATGCAACAAGAAATATTGGCTTTACTAATGCGCCATCATTATTTCAAAGAGTAATTGTTAAATGTTTAGATGAAACAGTTGAAGTTGATGTTTATAAAAGAAATAGAGATTTACTATATAATCATTTATTAAGTTTAGGATTTGAAAGTGCAAAACCAGAAGGTGCATTTTACTTATTTGCTAAGTCATTAATAGAAGACGATAAAGAATTTGTTAAAATAGCAAAAAAATATAATCTTCTTCTTGTACCAGGATCAACATTTGGTTGCCCAGGTTATTTTAGAGCGTCATATTGTATTTCATATGATAAAATTGAAAGATCATTAGCAGCTTGGACTAAACTTGCAAATGAATTAAATAAATAGAAATAAATATGAAATAGACTCTTTAAAAGATAATTAATTTATCATTTTAACGAGTCTATATTTTTTAAAACTGTTTTTTGACAGTTGTATTATTTTATGCTAATATTATCTTGTAAACAAATGAAAATTCTTCAGGGTCGGGTGAAATTCCCAACCGGCGGTTATAGTCCGCGAGCTAACGCTGAACTGGTGTAATTCCAGTACCGACAGTAAAGTCTGGATGGGAGAAGATTATATATCCTTTTATTTTACCCTGAAGTTATTGACTTCAGTTTTTTAATTTAAGGAGGAATTTTTATGAATGATTCAAAAAAGTTATTATCAGTAAAAAATATGGCAAAGATTTCAATTTTATCAGTAATTGCATTTATTTTAATGCAGATAGAATTACCTTTACCAATATTTCCAAGTTTTTTAAAAGTTGATTTGAGTGATCTTCCAGCGCTTATCGGTGGATTTGCACTTGGACCTGCAGTAGGAATTTTAATTGAGCTATTTAAAAATTTAATGCATTTAGCTAGAACTAGCACATCTGGTGTTGGAGAATTAGCGAATTTTTTAGTGGGAATTGCATTAGTTGTTCCAGCAAGCATGATATATTTTAGAAATAAGACTAAAAAAAATGCAATTATAGGATTATTAGTGGGTACAATTATTATGGGAATAGTCGGTGGACTTTTTAATTATTTTGTATTATTACCGTTTTATGCTAATGTAATGAAATTTCCAATGGATGCGATTGTTAGTATGGGAACTATAGTAAACAAGAATATTGTTGATGTAAAAACTTTAATATTCTATGCAATAATTCCATTTAATGTTTTTAAAGGTGTTGTTATATCGGTGTTTACGCTGTTAGTTTATAAAAGGATTTCAAGACTTTTATAGAAATATTATTTTAGTATTTCGCAAAAAAATAATAGAGTTTAAAAAGAATTAAAGAAATTGTTATAATAAATTTGACTTCACTATATACCTGTGTTATTATAAGTAAGTAAGAGTTAGTTAATATTTTGGAGGTAAGGAAAAATGAAAAAAGGTACAGTAAAATGGTTTAATGCAGAAAAAGGTTTTGGTTTTATTACAGTTGAAGGCGAAGAAGACGTATTCGTACATTTCTCAGCTATCAATTCTGACGGATTCAAAACTTTAGAAGAAGGCGAAGAAGTTCAGTTCGAAGTTGTTGAAGGCGCTAAAGGTCCTCAAGCTGAGAACGTATCAAAAGTAAATAACTAAGCTATAAATTTATAATTTTTATTATATATTTTAAGTAACATGGAAATTATTCAAAGTTTATTAACTGAAAGTAGTTTCAAGTTAGCTGAGTAGTTGGTTATAATAATTTGTTTAAAACGAGCATTATTTAAAATAATGCTTTTTTTATTGCGAAAAATGTATTCTTAAGAAAAAAATTAGGAAGGTAAATTATGATTAATAAAGAAGTTATTATAATTGGTGCGGGTCCTGCTGGTTTAATGGCAGCAAATATTATTGATAAAGAATTTATTTTATTAGAGAAAAATAATGAAGTAGGAAAAAAAATATTGATATCTGGTAGTGGACAATGTAATTATACGAATGCTTGCAAAATTAAAGAGTTTAATGAAAAATTTGGAAATAAAAAAAGATTCGTTCAATATGGATTTAGTAAATTTTCTAATGAGGATTCAATTGATTTTTTTAAAGATAAAAATTTAATGAGTTATATTAGGGAAGATGGAAAAGTATTTCCTTCTACTTTAAATGCTGAAGATATTATTAATGCACTTACAAAAAAAATAAAGAATAAAATTAAATATGATTCGGAAGTGTTAAGTGTTGAAAGAAAAGAAGAATATTATTTTATTAAAACAAAAAATGAAATATATAAAGCAAAATATGTTATTATATCTACAGGTGGAAGGACATATCCTAAAACTGGAAGTACAGGAGATGGATATAAATTTGCAAAAAAATTAGGCATAAATATTGTTAAATTGAAAAACGGATTGTGTGGGCTGAATATTTATGAAGATCTTAGTGAATTTTCAGGCATTTCGTTTAAAAATATTTCAGGTGAGGTGTATCGGAATGATAGAAAAATTATTGAATTAAGTGGTGATTTGCTTTTTACACATATTGGATTAAGTGGACCTTCAATTATTAATAATTCAAGATATATTAATGAAGAAGATATTATTAAAATAAACTTTTCTGGTATGAAAAAAGAAGAATTTGAAAATAAATTTATAGAAAAAATAAAGAAACAATCAAAAAAGACAGTTATTAACAATATTAAAGAATTTGATATTCCTGATAGAATTATTTTTAAATTTTTAGAGAATATCAAGTTAAATATAATTAGTGCTGAGCTAAATAAGAAAAATAGAAATTTAATAATAAAAAATATTACTGAAAAAGAATTTACTGTTAAAAAAGTTGGAACACTACATAATTCTATGGTAACAGTAGGTGGAATAGATTTAAAAGAAATAAATAAAAAAAGCATGGAATGTAAAAACAATGAAAATCTATTTTTTATTGGTGAAGTTTTAGATGTTGATGGCGATACAGGTGGGTATAATATTCAATGGGCTTTTACGAGTGCAAATTTAGCATCTTCGAAGATAAATGAAAATTAAGTATAACCATCAATTATATTTTGCTATGGGGGGAGAATATGAAAAAAGGATATTTTGCGATTGCAATTGCAGTTTTACCATGGGGATTTAGTTTTTTAAACACTAAAATAGCAATTCAAGCGCTTGGAGCAATGACACTTTGTTTTTCAAGATTTTTAATAGCTTTAGTGATTATTTCAATAGTGGCGTTTATAACTAAAAAAGATTTGAAAATAAAAAATGAAGATATAAAATACTTTTTGCTTGCAGGTGGAGTGGGAATTACTGTTTATTTTTATTTTGAAAATAATGGTGTTAAATATATTGATCCGTCGGCTGCTTCTTTGCTTTTGGCATCTATGCCAATTGCTACAATATTTTCTGAAGCGTTGTTTGATGGTAGAAAATTAGATAAAAAAATGATTATTGGAGGATTAATTTCATTAATCGGTGTAGGTATTATTATGGGTGGAGATATTAATTTAAATAGTTTATTTGTTGGAGATGCGTTAAAAGGATACTTAATGATGTTTGGAGCAATATTATCGTGGGTAGTTTATTCTTTATCTACTAAAGTTCTTTTTAAAAAATATTCTCAATTTACAATTGTTTTTTATCAGTTTTTATTTGGAGTTGTTTTAGCTTTTCCATTTATATTCATTGAAAAAAATTCTTTTGAATTAGTTAATAATGTAGTAGTGTTTAATGTATTAATGCTTGGAGTCTTTTCTTCGGCAATTGGATTCTTTGCATTTAATTATTCTATGAAGGCGCTTGGAGTTTCTAAAGCATCATTGTTTATAAATTTTATACCTCTTGTAACGATAATAGCTAGTTATTTTTATTATGGAACTTTTATAGGTTTGAATCAGGTTATTGGTGGAATATTTATTATAGGATCGGTATTAATTAATAGAGAAGATAAAGAAGTTGAATATATTAATACCCATAGAAATGTAAGTGATTAAATGAATAAAAAAGATATTGCAGGGGATTATTATTTAGGCGAATATAATTGTGCTCAGTCAGTGATATTATCTTTCGAAAAAGAACTTAAAATTTCTAAGGATAGTTTAGAAAAAATTTCATATGCTTTCGGTGGTGGAATTGGCGGACTTCAAAAAATATGTGGCGCTATAACCGGTGGTGTGATGGTACTAGGCATATTGAAAAAAGATAATTCAAAAGATTTAGTAAGAAAATTAATAAATAAATTTGAAAATAAAAATGATTTTTCAAATTGTATTCAATTAATTGATATTGATTTTAATGATGAAAATTACTCTATTAGTGAAGAAAGATTAAAGATAAAAAAGATGAAATGTTATAATTATGTGCGCGATGTTGTTGGAATAGTAGAAAATTTAATAAATGAATAAAAACCAAATGTTTTTTACATTTGGTTTTTTACTTTAATGATTTGTTTGAATGCCGATATTATTTATGGAGGGATTTCATGAAAATTACATCTTTTTTAAATACTTTAAAATTAAATGAAACAAAAAAAGAAAATGTTAAAATTAATTCTGACAAAAAAGAATCTGGTTTTGATTCTCTTTCTATGGAAAAAACAAATGAAAATTTAAAAATATATAAAACATTAAAAGATAATAATGTTGAACCAACAAAAGAAATGATTGAAGAGATAAAAATTGGATTTGATAAATTAGATGGGGCTTTTAATCAAAAAATTGAGAGCCTTGATATGCTATTAAAAAAAGATATTGAAGTTAGTGAAAAAAACTTTCAAATTATACATAACTCGTTAAATACTAAAGTCGATTATAATAAATTATTTGAAGTTTTAAGTAAATATGGTGAAAATGAAGAAATTAATTATGATGAATTATTAAATAAATTAGGGTTTTCAAAAAAAGTTATTTCTGAGTTTATTATAAATTTATCAAAAAATATGACTGTAATAGATAATTTAATGAGTATAATAAATAATGATTTTATTAATGAATTAACAGAGGTTGATAAAGAAAATATTAATAAAATAGTAGATGGTAATGAAAATGTTGATGATAAAACTTTTGAATTAAAAGTTGATGAGATGTTAAATGAATTTGAAAAAACCGTAAATGAAGTAATTGATGAGTTAAAAAATGATGTTCCTATAGAAGTAATAGATTTAGTAAATAGTAGTAATTTCAGAATGTTTTTAGTTGAAACAACAACGAAAGAAATGAATGAAGTGAAAAATGAATTTGATAATTTTAAAAAGGAAAATTTAAATTTAATTGATAACACTCTTTCTTTGCCGGATGGAAATAAAAATGTTGATAAAAAAATTAATGCACTTGAAAAAGTTATTAATAATTTTGAAAATATAATTATGAAAAGTGATATTACTTTATATACTACAATGAAACAGGAAAAAGAATTAATAAATATGACTTCAAAACTTGAAGTGGCTAAAGAATATCTTGAAAAAAATGATTTTTCTGAAGCAAAAGAAGTTTTAAAGGAAGTAAAAAAAGAACTAGATAAAATCGATTTTAAACCTAAAGATGTTAAAGTGAAAGCTTTTATGAAAAAAGAAGCTAATAAAATTTTATTTGGAGAAAAAAATAATTTTAAAGATATTTATAATACATTTAGTAAAAAAAACAAAGGTGTAAGAGATACTTTGGAAGTTTTAAGAGCGACAGGAGTAAATCATGATTCTGAAATAGCTCAGAAAATTGAAAAATCTGATTTTAATAAATTTCAAATGAATAATTTAAAAAATGCAGTATTAGATATTATGAAATTTAATGAAGGGAAAGTTTCTAATGAATTAAAAAATACTGTTAACAATATTACAGGAAATCAATTTCAAAATAAATTAGAAGTTAAATCAAATGTGCAACAAATGCATTTTTCTATTCCTTATGAACTTAATAGTAAAATAAAATCTTTGGATTTGTATGTTAATTCCAAAAAAGAAAATGAAAAAATGGATTGGAAAAATTCGACTTTATATTTTGTTGTTAATTTAAAAAACTATGGAAAAACAGGTATTAGAATTTCTTCTACAAATAAAGTTGTAAATATGAATATTAAAAATGATTCTGATGAATTTAAAAATAATTCATATAAGCTTTTTAATTCGTTTCTTGATGAGCTTTCTGAAGAAGGTTTTATAAGAGGGAAAGTCACTTATGCTAAATATTTAGATGAAAATATTGAAGGAAATATAAAAAAAGATTTAGGTATAAATGAAAATAAAAATGGATTTGATGTGAGAATATGAAAAAACATAATATTATGGAAGAATTGTGTGAGGAATACATTGAAAAATCAGATGAGCATGAAATTAACATTGAAAAAGATTCTAAAGTTTTAAAGAATACTTTAGATATGGATATTAGGGAGAATATCCCTCCTCAATTAATATCGATAGTTGCAGGTGTTGTAAATATTATTGAGATATTGGAAAAAGGTGAGGAATGAGAGTAAAAAAAACTAGTGGTATAGAAAGTAAAAAGAAAGTAAAATCTATAAAAATGATTGAAGAAGATGCAAACCGCATTTCTTTTACAGAAATTTTAGCGTCTACTGAAGAGGAAAATATGCGAGAAGCTCTTACTGATGTTCTAGAAAAAATAAATAAAAAAGGAAAAGAATTAGTAAGTAATAGAACTGTTGAGAATTTATTAGAATATAAAAAAATGGTGAAAAATTTTATAGAAGATGCTGTAAATTTTGGTTTGAAAATAAATGCAAGAAGAGGGTATGGACTTAGTGGACGAACTAAAATACTTAGAACCGTGAGCACAATTGATAAGCGGCTTATTGAATTAACGGATATAATAATGAAGCAAGAAAGTAAAGGAATAAAGCTTTTAGAAAAAGTAGGACAGATTGAAGGACTGTTGTTAAATATTTTTATTTAAAAAAAGATTGACAATGTTACGAAAATGTAATATTATGAATTTTAATAAAAAGCGATGAGAAAAAGAGTAAGTTTAATTATTTAATTAAGCGAGTCGGTGATGGTGGAAGTCCGATATTAAATATTAAATTGAAAAACCTTTTTGAGCTATTAACCGAAATCGTAAGAGAGTAGGCTTAATCGGGACTGACCGTTATATCAGTAGAGTATCGATGTTTTCTGTACTTGATAAATAACCAAGGTGGTATAGCAAAGTTAAGTCTTTTGTCCTTTATTTAGGATAAGAGGCTTTTTTTATTGTTGAGTTATTATACAAGAGAGAAAAGAAATTAGGATGAGTAATTTAAGGAGGAATAAAATGAAAAGATTGAGAATTATTGAAGGGTATAAGTCGTATATGACATTAATGGAAACGGAAGTAGCAATTAAAGAAACTAAGGATTTTTTTGAAAGAGATTTATCTAGAAGCCTAAATTTAACAAGAGTTTCTGCACCACTTTTTGTACTACCGAAATCTGGTTTAAATGATAACTTAAATGGTGTTGAAAGACCTGTTGGGTTTGATCTTAAGGAAACTGGAGAAGTAGCTGAAATTGTACATTCACTAGCAAAATGGAAAAGAATGGCACTTTATAGATATGGGATTGAAGCAAATCATGGAATTTATACTGATATGAATGCAATTAGAAGAGATGAAGAATTAGATAATTTACACTCTGTTTATGTTGATCAGTGGGACTGGGAGAAAGTAATTATAAAAGAAAACAGAACAAAAGAATATTTAGAAGAAACTGTAAGAAAAATCTACAAGGTCTTAAGAGATTTGGAATTATTTCTATATAACAGATATCCATATCTTCAAAGAAATTTGCCTAAGGAGATTAAATTTATTACTACTCAAGAATTAGAGGATATGTATCCAGATTTATCACCGTCAGAAAGAGAAAATAAAATAACAGAAAAGTATTATGCAGTTTTCTTAGAAAAAATTGGTGGAGAACTTGAATCAGGAATTAAGCATGATGGTAGAGCGCCTGATTATGATGATTGGGAATTGAATGGAGATATATTGGTTTGGAATCCGGTTTTAAAAAGAGCTTTTGAACTTTCTTCAATGGGAATAAGAGTTGATGAAAAAGCACTTGAAAAACAGTTGAAAATTAGAGGTTGTGAGGATAGAAAAGAATTTAAATATCACAAGATGTTGCTTGAGGGTAAATTGCCATTAACAATTGGTGGAGGAATAGGCCAATCTAGAATGTGCATGTTCTTCTTAAGAAAAGCTCATATTGGTGAAGTCCAAGCAAGTGTATGGCCTGAAAAAATGATTGATGATTGTAAAGAAGCTGGTATTCATTTATTGTAAAATTCAAATGCTTTATATCTTTTAGATATAGGGCATTTTTCATGATTATAATTAGAATTTATTTAAATATTTCAAAAAACGTGATATTATAAGAAGGAGTAATTTTTGAATGTTTATATAGTTTGGAGTGAATAATGGATTTAAGTAAATTAAATGTTGTACAAAGAGAAGCGGTTGAAATAACTGATGGGCCTCTTTTAGTATTAGCGGGTGCTGGTAGTGGAAAAACAAGAGTATTAACTCATAAAATAGCTTATTTAATTGAGGAAAAAGATATTTTCCCAAGTAATATTTTAGCAATAACTTTTACTAATAAAGCTGCAGAGGAAATGAAAAATCGAATTGAAAAATTAATTGGCGGTAAATCAGTAGGCTTGTGGATGGGGACTTTTCATTCAATGTGTTTAAGGATATTAAGAAGAAATGCAAATGTTATTGACTATAATAGTGATTTTACAATCTACGATGTAGCTGATCAAAATACTGTTGTAAAAAAAGCAATGAAAGAGTTAAATATTGATACTAAACATTTAAATCCAAAACATGTTAGAAATATAATTTCAATGGCAAAAAATGAAATGATTTCGCCTGAGAAGTTTGAAAACTTACATAAAGATGATTTTAAATATTTTAATTATATAAAAATATATAAGAAGTACCAAAAAACACTTAAAAATAATAATTCTATGGATTTTGATGATTTGATAAATAATACAATTGCAATTTTACAAAAAAATAGCGATGTTTTGTCATTCTATCAAAGAAAATTTAAATATATTTTAATTGATGAGTATCAGGATACAAATTATTCGCAATATCTTTTAGCTTTATTGCTTTCAGGTGGATATAATAATATTTGTGCAGTTGGTGATAGTGATCAATCTATTTATAAATTTAGAGGGGCAGATATAAGAAATATTTATGAATTTGAAAAAGATTATGAAAATGCAAGAATCATTAAACTTGAACAAAATTATAGATCAACTCAAACAATTCTTGATGCTGCAAATAATGTAATTAAAAATAATAGGTCGAGAAAACCCAAAAATTTATGGACGGCAAAAGATAGTGGAGAAAAAATTAAGTATTATAATGCATATAGTGAAAAAGAAGAGGCAAAATACGTATTAAGAGAAATAGAAAGATATAGAGAAAAAACATATAATGAATTTGCAATTTTATATAGAACGAATGCACAGTCAAGAGTATTCGAGGATGTTTTTTTACAAAATAATATTCCTTATCAAATGATTGGGGGATTAAAATTTTACGAAAGAATGGAAATTAAAGATATTTTAGCATATCTTAAACTTATTCAAAATCCTGTTGATAATGTTTCATTTGAAAGAGTTATAAATGTTCCTAAAAGGGGTATTGGTAAAAGAAGTGTTGAAAAATTAAATGAATTTGCAAATTCAAGAGGGCTTAGTTTATATGAATCTCTTTTGGAAATTGAAGATATTAGTACATTATCTGCGAAAGCAATTAAATTATTTATTGAATTTAGAGAAATTATTAGAAGTATTAGAAGTAATCTAGATACACTTAATGTGCTTGATGTATTTGATAAAGTAATTGAAAAAACAGGATATATTTCAGATTTAATATTAAAAGATACTATTCAAGATACGACAAGAATTGAAAATGTAAAAGAACTTAAAAGTGGTATTATTGATTTTGTTAAAAGTAATGAAGATGATGCATCATTATCAAACTATTTAGCTGTTACGACATTACAAGCTGGTGTTGACAGTATGAATGATGATTCTGATGGGGTTTTAATGTTAACTCTTCATAGTGCGAAAGGGCTTGAATTTCCAAATGTATTTTTAGTTGGAATGGAAGAAAATTTATTTCCTTCATATATGTCTAGTCAAACTGAAGAAGATTTAGAAGAGGAAAGAAGACTTTGCTATGTTGGAATTACAAGAGCAGAAGAAAGACTATTTATAAGTCATTCAAGTTCAAGGATGCTTTTTGGAAAAACAAATAGAAATCAAATATCTAGATTTATTGATGAAATACCTGAAAATTTATTTGATATAGATAATAGTGGTAATACACATAAGACGAAAATTAATAATTATAATAATTATAATTCTTATAATGCATATAAAAAGAACAAATCGGTAAAATCATCGGGTGATACTAAAATAGATGAGGGCAGTAAATATAGTGCAGGAATGAAAGTTAAACATAAAATATTTGGAAATGGTACGGTTATTGATAGCGAAAAAGGTGTTTTAACTATTGCTTTTGAAGGTAAAGGAATAAAAAAATTAATGGCAGGTATTGTTCCGATTGAGATTGTAGGTTAGAAATGAAAAATGAAATTGAAATTGAAAAACTTAAAAGTGAGATTAGGAAAAGAAATACTGAATATTATACTCTAAATAAGCCTGTTATATCTGATATTGAGTATGATAAGTTAATAAATAGATTAATTGAACTTGAAGAATTAAATCCTAATTTAAAAACAATTGATTCGCCCACTAATAGAATTGGTGCTGGCATTCTTAAAGAATTTACTAGCGTAAAACATGATGTAAGAATGTTAAGTCTTGGAAATACTTTTAATAAAAGTGATTTAATTGATTTTGATGAAAGATGTAAAAAAACTATTAATGATAAAATTGAATATTCAGTTGAATATAAAATTGATGGACTTTCTGTAAGTTTAAAATACGAAAAAGGTATTTTTGTAGAAGGTGCGACTCGTGGTGATGGATTAATTGGAGAAGATGTTACAAATAATTTAAGGACTGTAAAAACAATTCCGCTTAAATTAAATAAACCTATTAATATTACTGTGCGTGGAGAAGTTTTTATTGGTAAAGAAGATTTTAAATTGCTTAATGAATTAAGAGAAGACATAGGCGAAACAAGTTTTGTTAATCCAAGAAATGCTGCAGCAGGTTCGTTAAGACAACTTGATTCAAAAATTGCTGCAAAACGATCTCTTGATATTTTTGTTTTCAATATTTTAAAATCAGATATTGAATTTGATACTCATATTGAATCATTAAAATATTTAAAAGAACTTGGATTCAAAATTATTGAAAATTTTAAAATTGATTCAATTGAAGAAGTAAATGAATTATGTGAAAAAATGATAGAAAAAAGGCACGATTTGCCTTATGATATAGACGGAATGGTTGTAAAAATAAATAATATTAGAATGAGAAAACTTTTAGGTGAAAGATTGAAATCACCTAGATGGGCAATGGCATATAAATTTCCTGCTGAAGAAGTTGAAACCATTGTGGAAGATATTACAATACATGTAGGAAGAACTGGTGTCTTGACTCCAAGAGCTGAGTTAAAGCCGGTATTTGTTGCAGGATCTACTGTAAGTAGAGCAACATTACATAATCAAGATTATATTGATGAAAAAGATATTAGAATAGGTGATACTGTTATTGTTAAAAAAGCAGGAGATGTTATTCCTGCAGTTGATAGAGTTATTATGGATAAAAGAACGGATCAGGAAAGATTTCAAATACCTGATTTTTGTCCTGTTTGTAATTTTGAAGCTGTAAAACTTAATGGTGAATCCGCAAAAAAATGTATGAATCCTGATTGCCCAGCAAAACTTAATAGAAAAATAAGACATTTTGTATCAAAAGCCGGAATGGATATTCAAGGTTTTGGGGAATCTATGGTTACACAACTTATTGATAATGGTTTTATTAATGATATATCTGATATTTTCTATTTAAAAGAATTAAAAAACGAACTTTTAAATTTAGAAAGAATGGGCGAAAAATCAGTTGAAAATTTACTTAATTCGATTGAAGAAGCTAAAAGTAATCAATTAAATAAATTAATTAGTGCATTAGGTATTAAGCATGTTGGAGAAAAAGCTTCAAAAGTGCTTGCCGAAAAATTTATTACAATGGAAAAGTTGATTCAAAGTGATTTTGATGTTTTATCTGAAATTAATGAAATAGGTGAAAAAATGTCTGAAAGCATAATTAATTATTTTTCAGATGAATTAAATTTAAAAATAATTGAAAGATTAAAAAATGCAGATGTTAATTTTAATGAAGAAATTATAGAAAAAGATTCTGAAATATTTAAAAATAAAACAATTGTTGTAACAGGAAAACTTAAAAGATATACTAGAGAAAGCATTAAAGAAGAAATTATAAATAATGGTGGTAAAGTTTCTTCTCAAATTAGTAAAAAAACTGATTATTTAGTGTATGGAGAAAAAGCCGGTTCAAAATTAAAAAAAGCAGAAGAAATAGGAGTTTCATTACTTAATGAAGAATCATTTGAAAAAATGTTAAATAAATAAAGAAAGAAAACAAGGAGGAAGAAAATGGCATTAACTGTAAAAGATGTAGAGCATGTTGCAAAATTATCAAGATTATCATTTAGTGATGATGAAAAAGCGGATTTCATTGAAAAATTAAATAGTGTAGTTGATTATATTGAACAACTTGGAGAAGTTGACGTTGAAGGTGTAAAACCAACTTATAATGTGTTAGATATTAAAAATGTGTTTAGAGAAGATAAAGTTGAAAAATCATTCGATAGAAAAGATATAATTGCAAATGCACCAAGTGCAGAAGGCGGATGTTTTAAAGTACCTAAAGTAGTTAAGTAGAAAGGAGAAAAAATGGAATTTTTTAATTTAACAGCTCATGAAGTTAGAGATATGTTGAGAAATAAAGAAGTTACATCAGTAGAATTGGTTGAAAGCATGTTTTCTAGAATTGATGATGTAGAAAATGATTTGAATTCATTTTTAAAAACATATAAAGAAGAAGCTTTAGAAAAAGCAAAAGAAATTGATAAAAGATTAAGTAATGGGGAAGAACTTGGTGATTTAGCAGGTATTCCTATTGCTGTAAAAGATAATATGTGTACTACTGGTAAAAATACTACTTGTGCATCTAAAATGCTTGAGAATTTTAAGCCACCTTATAATGCTACTGTTGTTGAAAAGTTGGAAAATGAAGGTGCTATAATAATTGGAAAAACAAATATGGATGAATTCGCAATGGGTTCTTCAACAGAAAATTCAGCATTCCAAATCACAAAAAACCCATGGGATCTTGATAGAGTACCAGGAGGTTCTTCAGGTGGATCGGCAGCAGCAGTTACTGCAGGTGAAGCATTTTTAGCACTTGGAAGTGATACTGGTGGTTCAATCAGACAACCGGCTTCTTTATGTGGAATAGTTGGACTAAAACCTACTTATGGTTTAGTTTCAAGGTATGGACTAATTGCATTTGCATCTAGTTTAGATCAAATTGGTCCATTAAGTAAAGACGTTGAAGATTCAGCAATTATGCTCAATGCAATTGCTGGTCATGATAGAAGAGATTCAACTAGTGCTAATAAAGAAAAAATTGATTATAAAAAATCTTTAATAAATGATGTAAAAGGGATGAAAATTGGTGTACCAAAAGAATATTTTGGGGAAGGAATTAATGATGAAGTTAAAGAACTTATATATAAAGCTCTTGATAAATTAGTTGAATTAGGTGCTGAATATGAAATGATTTCTTTGCCTCATGTAGAATATTCGCTTCCAACTTATTATATTATTGCACCGGCTGAAGCGTCATCTAATCTTGCTAGATTTGATGGTATTAGATATGGATATAGAACTGCACAATTTGATGGTGTAGATGATTTATATACAAGAACTAGAACAGAAGGATTTGGCGAAGAAGTAAAAAGAAGAATTATGATTGGAACACATTCTTTAGCTTCAGGATATTATGATGCATATTATAATAAAGCTATGAAAGTAAGAACTTTGATTAAGAATGATTTTGATAAAGCATTTGAAAAATATGATTGTATTATTACTCCTACAGTAACTGATAAAGCATTTAAAATTGGAGAAAAAACAGATGATCCGCTTGCTATGTATATGGGAGATGTATGTACTGTTCCTGTAAATATTGCTGGTGTACCTGCAATTTCAATACCAGCTGGATTTGTTGATTCAATGCCAATTGGAATGCAGATTATTGGGAACCATTTTGATGAAGAAACTATTTTAAGAGTAGCATATACTTTTGAAAAAAATACTGATTTTAATAGAAGAGCCAAGCTGTAGAAAGGAGATATGTAATGGAATTTAAAACTATTGTTGGACTTGAAATTCACTCTGAGTTAAAAACTAAGTCTAAAATATTTTGTGGTTGTACAACGGAATTTGGTGGAGAAGTAAATACGCAATGTTGTCCTGTGTGTTTAGGACTTCCAGGTAGTCTACCAGTTGTAAATAAAAAAGTTATTGATTTTGCGATTAAAACAGGTCTTTCTTTTAATTGTGATATTGCTAGATATAGTAAAATGGATAGAAAGAATTATTTTTATCCGGATTTAGTTAAAGCTTATCAAATTTCACAATATGATCTGCCTTTATGTTCAAATGGAGGGATAGAAATTGAGAAAGCTGATGGAACTAAAAAAGAAATTAGATTGATAAGAATTCATATAGAAGAAGATACTGGAAAATCATTACATGGATTAGAAGATGTATCACTTCTTGATTATAATAGAAGTGGCGTTGGACTTGTTGAAATTGTTACTCAACCTGATATTAGTACTTCAGAGGAAGCTGTATTATTTTTAGATGAATTAAAAGCTACTTTAGAATATTTAGAGGTATCTGATGTAAAAATGGAACAAGGTTCACTTAGATGTGATGTTAATGTTAATGTTGTTTCGCTTGATGGAACTTTAAAAAGTAATATTAGTGAGATTAAAAACTTAAATTCATTTAAAGCTGTTCAAAAAGCAATTGAATTTGAAACTATAAGACATACTGAATTATTAAAAAAAGGAGAAAACACTAAAAAAGATACAAGAAGATGGGATTCGGAAAATAATACTACGTTATTTATGAGAGATAAACAACATGTTCAAGATTATAGATATTTTCCGGAGCCAGATATTGTAGATTTTGAAATTAGTGAAGAATGGATTCAAGATATTAAAGATAATTTGCCTGAACTTCCTAAAGCTAGAAAAAATAGATTTATGAGTGAATATGGTATTCCAGCTTATGATGCAAATGTACTTGTTAGAGATAAAAAATTAGCAAATTATTTTGAAGAAATATGTAAAGGTTTTAAAGATGCAAAATTAGTAAGCAATTGGATTATGACTGAACTTTTAAGAAGAATGAATTTAGAAGAAGTTACTTTAGAAGAGTTAAAATTCTCTGTTGAGGATCTTATTGTATTATTCACTCAATTATCTGAAAGTAAAATAAGTAATGGATCTGCAAAAAAAGTGTTTAGAGAAATGTTTGAAGAAGGAAAGAAACCTTTAGATATAATAGAAGAAAAAGGTATGGCTCAAATATCGGATGATAGTTTTATAGAAGGTCTTGTTAATGAAGTTCTAGTAGCTAATCCTGAAGCGATAGAGGATATTAAAAACGGAAAAGATAGAGCAATAGGTTTCTTAGTTGGCCAAGTTATGAAAAAATCAAGAGGTAAAGCAAATCCGCAAATGGTAAGTGAGCTAATTAAGAAAAAATGTTAAATAATTTAAAACTGAATTTTATTTAAAAATAAAAAACCAGCTATAATATTGAAATTTCAATATTATGCTGGTTTTTTATATATAGTTTTAATTTTTTTAAAAAACTTGACTGTTGGTCATAAATGTGGTTTAATAAGAAGGTAGAAAATGACTAAAAGTCATTAAATGGAGAGAGGTGGTTATTTGAAATTAAAAGTTATTATGGATGATTTAAAATCTTTAAGCAAGAATAAATTTATGATTGCTACAATTATTGCAATAATGCTGATACCGGTTATTTATGGAGGGTTATATCTTGCTGCTTTTTGGGCACCATATGATAGCACTGAAAAAATTAATGTTGCAGTTGTAAATCTAGATGAGGGATATATCAATGATGACAAAGAATTAAAAGAATATGGTAAAGATATAGAAAAAAATCTTATGCACAATGATGATTTAGGTTGGTATTTTGAATCGGATTACGATAAAGCAATTCAAGGACTTGAAAATGATAAGTATTATTCTATATATGTGATACCTAAAGATTTTTCTATGAAACTAGAAAGATTGAAAAAAGGTGAGCTCAATAAACCTAAAATTACATTTATACCAAATGAAAAGAAAAATTATATTAATTCGTTAATTAATCAGAGAGGATTAAGTTCTTTGCAATACGAGATTAATTCGAAAATTTCAAGTATGTTCGCAAGTACAATTATTAATGATTTGAGATTGATGAAAGACGGATTAAATACAGGAAGTGAAGCCTTATTTTTACTTACCGAAGGTAGTAGTGAATTGCAAGAGAAAATTCCTGTTTTACAAAGTGGGATTGAAAAATTAAACGAAGGAACCGAACTTTTAAGTGAAAAACTTGATGATGCTTCGGATGGTGCGAAAAAAATAAATGAAGCAAGCGCATCTTTAAATAGTAAAATGCCTGACTTAATTGACGGAGCTAATGATTTAAATGATGGAGCTGTACTTATTAGTGAAAAACTTAATGATGCTTCAGACGGAATTAGTTTATTAAATGATTCTTTAATTGCATTTCAAGAAAAAATGCCAGAGCTACAAGATTCTACAAACGAACTTTTTTTATCTTCTGTAAAACTTGCTGAGAGTGCTAATTCTTTAAAAGAAAAAGGTGGAGAGTTAGAAGATGCAATGAGTGAATTAAATGATGCAATGGATGAATTAGATGGTGGAATAAGTTATGCTAAAAATAATTCTTTAAATATAGTGAATATTGCTAAAGATATTTATGATGAAAGAAAAATAGAAGCAGATAAAGCAAATGAATTAGTAAAGAATAATTTAGGATTTAATGCCTCAATAAATATTACAGAAAAGGATGTTAATGATATTATAAATGTTTTGGCGGCTTCTGGACAAGTTGCTCTTGCAAATGATTTAGGGCATGATTTTGAAATTATTTCAGAAATGGGAGAAGCGGTTTTAAAAGCAAATTCTCTTTTAGATGATGCGAATAAAATTAAAATAGATATTAATAATCCAGATGATGCAAGTATTGAAATAATGAATATTTTGGGAAATGAAATTCCAAATGAGCTTATGAATATTTCTATTATTGAGGCAAAGTTATTTCCCCCTATGGGTGATTCAGTAAAGCATTTTAGCGATGCTGCAGATTTCTTTACAAGTATTGGTCAAAATGAAATATCATCAAAGTTGCTATTAGTTAAAGTAACTTTAGAAAATTTAGAAAGCACTTTGCCTATAACTAATGATGAGATGATTGCGAAACAGAAAAATATTGAAATTGAACTATCAAATTATGGTAATGTTTTATCGAAAAAATTAGAAGCTCAAGCACTTTTTGATGCAAATTTAGCTCTTGCAAGAGGCTTAGGCGATGGATCTGATGGTACTAATAAAATAAAAGATGGAATAGAAAAAATTGAAGAAAATATGGTGAAATTTGTTTCTATGATGGATTTGCTTTATAAAAATAATGAATATTTGTCTGGTGGATTAAGTATGCTTAATAATAAAATCCCGGATTTAGAGCAAGGATTAGCTATTGTAAATGATAATGCTATACTTCTTGATACTGGAATAGTTAAATTAAAAAATGCTAGTGAGACACTTGCTGAAGGTACTGATGAGTTTTCGAAAAAAATTCCTGATTTGCAAATTGGAACAGAAATGTTAGTTGATGGAAGTGAAATGATTTCAGGTGGAATTGATAAACTTCAGAGTGCATCTATTCAACTTAACGAAGGAACTGAAGTTCTAAATGAAAAAATGCCTGATTTGATTGATGGAGTTAACGAGCTTGCTGATACTACTGATATGTTAAGATTGAAAATGGAAAATGCTGCAAAAGAGATTTCGGATGTTGTTGTAATGGATTCTCAATCTATGGGTAATTTTATGGCTGAGCCAGTGAAAACAGAAACAGATGAATTATATAATGTTGAAAATTATGGTGCAGGTTTTACACCTTACTTTGTTTCTTTGGCTCTTTGGGTGGGAGCATTAGCTCTTTTTATTGTAATACCTATTAAAAACAAATCTGGTGTTACAGCTACTCAATTTGCTTTAACAAGATATTTAATATTTGCTGTAATTGGAACAATTCAAGCGCTTCTTCTTTCAGGGGTAATCATTAAACTAGGACTAGAACCGTCAAATATGATGCTTTTTATAATTTTTAATGTATTCTTATCATGGACGTTTATAGCGATTGTTCAGTCTTTGATATATGTTTTTGATGATGTAGGAAAGCTAATTTCAACTGTTTGGTTTGTTTTGCAGTTGACTTCCTGTGGCGGTACGTTTTCAAAAGAATTAACACCAAAATTTTTCCAAGTTATTAGTCCTTATATGCCGTTTACTTATTCTGTTTCTGGAACTAGAGAAATAATTAGTGGAATAAATAGTAATATATTTTCTAAGGATATAATTATATTATTTGCTTTTCAAGTAATTGCACTTTTAATATTGACGATTGGATCAAAATATAAAAATTATGGCGCAGAAAAAGAAGTCATTAATAAAGAAATTGAAAATAATGTTGAAATTAAGGAAAATGAATTAGTCTATAATTAAAAGGATGGTATTATGAAAAAATCTAAAATAATTGTTTTTACTATTGTATTGTTAAGTCTTGTTATGCCGAATTGTGTATTTGCCAGTTCTAATGATGAGGTTAAATTTATAGATAGTAATTTAGAAAAAGGAATTAGAGAAAAATTAAATATTGAAAATGGTGTTCTTACAGAAAACAATCTTTTTTCAATTACAGAACTTAATTTAAGAAATAAAAATATTTCTGATATTTCTGGGATTGAGCATTTGAAAAATCTTAGAAAATTGGATTTAAGTATAAATAAAATAGAAAAGATTGATGAGCTTAAGTCACTTTCTAAGTTGAAAGAACTTAGTTTGTATCATAATGAAATTGAAGATATTAATGCTTTAAAGGATTTGAAAAATTTAGAGGAATTAAATTTAAATGATAATAAAATTTTAGACATCTATCCTATTGATCAATTAAAGAATTTAAAGAGAGTTTTTTTAGATAAAAATTATATTAGAGATTTAAAAGCTTTTAAAAACTTAAATGGTATCGAGATGCTTTCGCTTTCAAATAATGAAATTGATGATATTGAAGAGCTAAAGTATATTTATAATGTTGAAATGTTATATTTAAATAACAATATGATTTCTGATGTTTCAGTGCTTAAAAGGTTTCCAAAACTTGTGAAACTTGAAATTGATAATAATAAAATTGAGAGTATTTCAGATATTCTAAAATTAAAAAAACTTGAAAATTTATCAATTAATAAGAATCCAATAGAAAATGTCAGTGAACTTTCAAAATGTAAGAATTTAGAAACTGTATATTATGGGCAACAAAAAATTACTAATTTATTTAATTTAAATGATATTGTTAATGATTTTGATAAAGAGGTCATATTCAAAGATAGAAATTTGGAAAAAGCAATTAGAGATGAGATTGAAATATATGAAGAAAAACTTTATAAAAGAGATTTGCTTGATATATATAGTTTGAATTTGTGGAATAAAAATATTAAATTTTTAGATGGTATAGAAAATTGTGAAAATCTGCAAGTGTTAAAATTAGGTAAGAACAATATTATTAGTTTGAAACCAATTGAAAAACTTAGTGAATTAACTAATTTATATTTATATAAAAATCATATATCTAATTTAAGTAATATTAATGGATTAACAAATTTAAGAACTTTAATGATAATTGATTGTGGACTTTCTGAAATAAATGGAGTAGAAAATCTAACAGATCTTGAAACGTTATATATTAAATCAAATAATGTAAGTGATATTAATTTGATTAGTGGTCTTTATAATCTTGAAAGTTTAAATTTATCTGATAATAACATTGGAAATATTGATTCAATTGGATATTTATATAAATTAGATAACTTAGATATATCAGGAAATGAGATAAAAGATTTATCACCAATCGGAAGTTTAAATGAACTTACTGAAATAACTTTTAGTGATAATAAAATTTCAACTTTAAAATCTTTATCAAAAAATTTATCTCTTAAATGGATAATAGGCAGAAAAAATGAGTTAAAGAATTTAGATGGTCTTGATAGTTTGTTTAATCTTGAAAAAGTAATAGTAGATAATAATAATATTAACGATATTAAGGGGATTAGAAATTCAAAAGATATTGAAGAATTAAGCTTTTACAAGAATGATATAAGCGATATAAAAACTCTTTATTTATTACCTTATCTAAGGAAACTAAATTTATATGATAATGAAGTGAGCGATTTAACACCGCTAAAAGAATCAGTCTATTTAGAGAAGTTATTACTTGATAAAAATATGATTAAAGACATTTCACCGTTAAAAGATCTTAATGGTCTTTCTACATTGTCGCTTGGGGATAATGATATTAATGACATTTCTAGTTTAAAAAATTTATTTTATTTAGAATCTTTTGATATCAGTTATAATAATATAAGAAATATTGAAGTTTTAAAAAGATACCCGTATTTAAAAGATGTAAATGTTAAAGATAATCATATTTCATCAAGTTATATTCATTCTTTAGTTGACGATAGTGTTGATATTACAAATTAACAGGAGGGCATAGCCTTCCTTTTTTGTAAAATATAAAAAAATATTTGTTAAATAATGGATTCTTTTATTATAATATTACATAGAGAGGTGTTAAAATGTCTAAAATCGATGGTAATAAAGAAAAAAAAGAACGTGCAATTTATTCTGCAGCATATAAATTATTTACTGAAATTGGTATTAATAATGTCACTGTAAGCAATATTACTAAACAAGCTGGTGTAGCTAAGGGAACTTTTTATTTATATTTTAAAGATAAATATAGTTTAATGGATAAAATAATAGTTAAGAAGAGTTTTGAGTTATTATTAGAAGCGTATAATATTACGAAGGATAAAGAATTTTATGATTATAATGAAAGAGTAATATTTTTTATAGATTTTATTGTAGATTCCTTAAAGGAAAATAGAGTTCTTCTTAAATTACTTCATAAAAATCTTTCTTGGGGAATGTTTAACCAAGCTGTTGATAATAAAATGATTACAAAAATTATTAATGAACTTATACATGAGTTATATGGTGACAAAATAGATAACAAAATGAGTGAATTAAATTTTTATAGAACTTTGTTTATGATTATAGAATTAACTTCATCTGTGTGTTATCATTCTATCATTGAAGAAAAACCTGCAAAAATTGATGAAATGAAACCGTTATTATTAAATGTGATAAAAAAAATATTGTTATAATTTTGAAATAGTTAAATCATTTTAAAATTTTATGAAATAAAAATTGCATTTATCTGAAAATTCATCGGTTTTTGCCGGTGTTTTTTGTGTATTTATGATAACGTTTTCAATGGTGTAAAATGCTTTGATTTCAATGCTTTTTAATGGTATTACGAAAAGTTAATATCTGTATGGTGTTTATATATTGAAAAAAAATGCGTTATGCGCTAAAATAATTGTATATTAAAGAGTGGAAAAATGAATTATTATTGTTTTCACTTGTAATATTCATAATATTGGGAGGAGATTTATTAATGGGGAATTATTTAGTAAAAAGATTATTATCAATGGTAATAACACTTTGGTTTGTTATTACTATTACTTTTTTTCTAATGCATGCAATCCCTGGTGGACCTTTTGTAAGAGAAAAAGAATTACCACCAGAAGTAATTGAGGCATTAAATGAAAAGTATCATTTAGATGATCCATTGTATGTTCAATACTTTGATTATTTAAAGGGTGTTGTTACATTTGATATGGGACCTTCATTCAAAATGACAGGTGTAGAAGTAACAGATTTAATTAAAAAAGGATTTCCAGTTTCAGCGAAAATGGGAGGTTTAGCGGTATTATTTGTTTTACTTTTAGGTGTTCCTATAGGAATTATTTCAGCTTTAAAACAAAATTCGTGGATTGACTATATTGTAACGATTATTGCTACGATTGGTGTAGCTGTTCCGGGATTTGTTGTTGCTACGATATATATTTATATATTTAGCTCCAAGTTGGCTCTTGTTCCATCTTTTGGATTAGAATCAGCTAAAGGTTATATAGGACCTGTATTGGCGTTAGCTTTTTTCTCACTAGCATTTGTTATGAGACTTATGAGATCTAGTATGTTAGAAGTTCTTGGTGAAGATTATATTAGAACTGCTCGTGCAAAAGGATTACCAGAATTTATAGTAATTTATAAACATGCACTTAAAAATGCAATAATCCCAGTTATTACTTATGTTGGGCCAATGATTGCGTCAGTAATGACAGGCTCATTCGTAATTGAAAAAATATTTGCTATTCCAGGAATGGGAAAATATTTTGTTGAATCAGTAGGGAATAGAGATTATACGGTTTTAATGGGTACTACAGTATTTTATGCGGCGTTAGTTATAGTAGCGATATTAGTTGTTGATGTTGCGTATGGAATGATTGATCCAAGAATTAAACTAGGAGATTAGGAGGGAAATATGAGTAATAAAAATATCTCTCCGGAATTATGGGAGAAAGTAGAAGTACATGCAAGTAGATCTGAAGAAATAACTAGAAAAAGTTTAACGTATTGGCAAGATGCTTGGAGAAGATTAAAGCAAAATAAACTTTCAATGTTAGGACTTGCTTTAATAATAATTATGATTATGTTTGCATCGTTTGGTTCTATGTTTACTGAATGGGATTATTCAAGTCAAACATTGAAAAATGCAAATTTACCTCCTAAAATGGATGTTGTAAAATTGCCTAACGATGTATATGGATTTGTACATCGTGAATATACATTGTTCGAAGTAGATGAGACAGGACACATAATTGATAGATTAGAACCTACAAATTCAATGTTAGATATTATGCAAAATAAAAGACGTATCTATGAAATAAATGGAGAAGAGGTAGTTTTAGATTTTTCATTTATATCAGACGCTAAAAAAGAAGGCAAAATTGCTGAAAAAGGGTTTGAATTAACAGTAAATGGAGAAGAATTAAAAACTGTAAAAAGTCTTTGGAATAAAACTTATTTATTTGGTAGTGATGATTTAGGAAGAGATTTATTTGCTAGAGTTAGATATGGAGCAACGATTTCGTTACTTATTGCTTTAGTTGCAACATTAGTTCAATTCTTTGTTGGCGTATTTTATGGTGCTATTGCAGGTTATGCTGGTGGAAGTGTTGATATGATAATGATGCGTATTGTAGATGTAATTGCAACTGTGCCTTTATTATTATATGTAATTTTACTGATGGTTGTTATTGGCCCTGGACTTAAAACTATCATATTAGCGATGGGTATTATTTATTGGGTTGGAATGGCTAGAATTGTAAGAGGCGAAATTTTAAGTTTGAAAGAACAAGAATTTGTAATGGCTGCTAAAACTTTAGGTGCAAGTACTTGGAGAATTATTGCAAGACATTTAGTACCAAATGCATTGGGACCAATTATTGTATCTTTAGCAATGATGATTCCAAGTGCGATATTTACAGAAGCTTTTTTAAGTTTTATTGGATTAGGTGTACCTGCTCCTATGGCTTCATGGGGAACTTTAGCGAATGATGCTGTTAAGGCTTTAAGATCGTATCCGTTCCAGTTATTATGGCCATCTTTAGCAATTAGCATTACAGTATTGTCATTTAACTTTTTCGGTGATGGGTTAAGAAATGCGCTGGATCCAAAATTACGAAGATAGAAAGGGGTACTAAATTGAAAGAAAAAATAATAGAAGTAAATAATTTACAAACTTCATTCTATACTCATTTGGGAGAAGTGCAGGCTGTTAGAGGTGTTAGCTTTAATGTTGCAAAAGGAGAAGTTTTAGGAATAGTAGGTGAATCAGGTAGTGGTAAAAGTGTAACTTCAATGTCGATAATGAAGCTCGTATCATATCCTGGTAAGATTAAAAGTGGTGAAATATTATTTAGAGGTGAAGATTTAGCTAAAAAAACTGATAAAGAAATGTTAAGCGTTCGTGGAGATAAAATTTCAATGATTTTCCAAGACCCGATGACATCTTTAAATCCCGTTTATACAATAGGAAATCAGATTATTGAAGCTATTATTAGACATCAGAATGTTGGTAAAGATGAAGCGAGAGAAAAAGCTATAGAGATGCTAAAACTTGTTGGTATTCCATCACCTGAAGAAAGAATTGACAATTATCCTCACGAATTTAGTGGTGGCATGAGACAAAGAGCAATGATTGCAATTGCACTTTCATGTGAACCTGATTTGTTGATTGCTGATGAGCCAACAACTGCACTTGATGTAACTATTCAAGCTCAAATTATGGAGTTATTAAAAGAATTAAAAAATAAAGTTGATACATCAATTATATTGATTACACATGATTTAGGTGTTGTTGCTGATACTTGTGACAAAATAATTGTAATGTATGGTGGGCTTGTAATGGAAAGAGGATCTGCTCAAGAAATATTTTATACTCCAAAACATCCATATACAATGGGACTTATGAAATCTATTCCTAGATTGGATGCTGGAGATGATGGAAGATTGATTCCAATTCCTGGAACACCGCCGGATTTAATTAAGCCTCCAACTGGATGCCCTTTTTCTGCAAGATGTCCTTATGCAATGAAAATTTGTACTCAGGAAATGCCAGGATATACAAAATTTGGAGAAGGTAATGAAGCTGCATGTTGGTTGTTGCATAAAGATGCTCCGGAAGTGGAAGTTGATACTGGTGTAGTTAGAGGTGATGTAAATGCAAAATAAAGAAGTTTTATTAGAAGTAAAAGGTTTGAAAAAATATTTCCCTATAAAACATGGTTTTTTAGGTAGAAAAACTAAGTATGTTAAAGCTGTAGATGGAATTGATTTTAAAGTATATAAAGGTGAAACGCTTGGTTTAGTTGGAGAATCCGGTTGTGGTAAATCTACTACTGGAAGAACAATAATTAGATTATATGATGTTACTGAAGGAGAAGTTATATTTGATGGAACAGATATTAGTGATCTTTCTCAAAGAGAACTTTTGCCTTTCAGAAAAAAAATGCAAATGATTTTCCAAGATCCGTATGCATCATTAAATACTAGAATGACAGTTGCTGATATTATTGGGGAGCCTTTAGATATTCATGGGATCGCTAGCGGAGAAGCAAGAAAAAATAGAATTAATGAACTTTTAAAAACTGTTGGATTAACTACTGATCATGCGAGCAGATATCCACATGAATTTAGTGGTGGACAAAGACAAAGAATTGGTATTGCAAGAGCACTAGCTGTAAATCCTGAATTTATAATTTGTGATGAACCTATTTCTGCACTTGATGTATCTATTCAAGCTCAAGTAGTAAATATGCTTGATGATTTACAAAAAAATATGGGATTAACGTATTTATTTATTGCGCATGATTTGTCAATGGTTAAATATATTTCTGATAGAATTGCTGTAATGTATTTGGGAAAAATTGTTGAAATTGGTGAAGCAGATAGATTATATAATCATCCTGAACATCCTTATACTCAAGCCTTATTATCAGCTGTTCCAATTCCAGATCCTGATTTAACTCGTGAGCTTGCGAAGGATAGAGTAATATTAGAAGGTGACGTTCCAAGTCCATTAAATCCACCTTCTGGATGTAGATTTAGAACTAGATGTCAATATGCAAAGCCAATTTGTTCTGAAGAAATGCCAGAGTTGCAAGATATAGGTGGTGAACATCAAGTAGCATGTCATTTCACTGGCAAACTTATTAAATAAACGTAACATTTAAAATTTGTAAAAGAATTAAAAATATATTATAATTAACTCGTAGATATTAAGAAAAATTAATTTCTTAATTATTATATAAGAGAGAAAAATGGAGGGGATTTTATTGTTTAAAAGAAGTATTTCGTTAATGTTAGTATTATTATTGGTAGTAGCTTCATTCGCAGGTTGTTCAAAACCAGCTGAAGAGCCAGCACCAGTAGAACCAACTGCAACAACTGAGCCAGCACCAGCAGAACCTGCTGTAGAGCCAGCTCAAGAAGAAAGTGTTTTACATTGGAACGTTGGAGCAGATCCAAAAACATTAGACCCAGGTTTAAATGCAGCTAGTGATGGTGGAAATGTTATTAATAACACTTTTGAAGGTTTAACAAGAGAAATTGATGGTGAATTGACACCAGCAATGGCAGAAAGTTGGGATGTATCTGAAGATCAAACTACTTACACTTTCCATATTAGAGAAGGCGTAAAATGGTCTGATGGACAAGCTTTAACAGCTAATGATTTTGAATATGCTTGGTCAAGAGTAATTGATCCTGCTACTGCTTCAGAATACTCATGGATTTTTGATGCTGCTAACGTAGATTCTTTTGAAGCTACTGATGAAGCTACATTCGTTGTTAACTTAAAGACACCAACTCCTTGGTTCTTAGGATTAACTACTTTCTACTCATTCTTCCCAGTAAGAGAAGATATGGTAAACGCAAAAGCTGACGGATTATGGGCAAAAGATGGTTCTTTAGCAATATCTAATGGACCTTTCACATTATCTGAATATGAAACAGGCGACAAATTAGTATTAGTTAAAAATGATAATTATTGGAGAGCTGATGAAGTTAAGTTAGACAAAATCGTTGGAAGAATGATTGTTGAAGCTTCTACTGCATTAACTGCTTACCAAGGTGGAGAATTAGATATTAATTCTAATATTCCTAGTGCTGAAATACCAGGATTAATTGCTGAAGATCCAACATTTATGATTTTCCCAATGTTAGGAACTTACTACTATAGTTTCAATACATCAGTTCCTCCTTTAGATAATGTAGATGTAAGAAGAGCATTAACATTAGCTATCGATAGAAAAGCAATTGTTGAAACTGTAACTAAAGGTGGACAGTTACCTGCATCAACTATGATTCCAGGAGCGATTTTAGACGCTGAAGGTAATGTGTTTAATGAAATGACTGGAGACTACGGAATTTCTGCAACTGCAAACGTTGAAGAAGCAAAAGCATTATTAGCTAAAGCTGGATATCCAAATGGTGAAGGATTCCCTAACTTTGAATTGTTATACAACACTTCTGAAGGACACCAAAAAATTGCTGAAGCACTTCAAGAAATGTGGAAAACTAACTTAAATATTGATGTTACATTAGCTAACCAAGAATGGGCTGTATTCCAAGATACTAGAACTCAAGGCAATTTCCAAATTGCTAGAGAAGGTTGGATTGGAGATTATACAGATCCATTAACATTCTTAGATATGTTTAGAACTGGTGGAGTTATGAATCATACTCAATGGGGTAGCGATGAATATGATCAGATATTAGACGATTCTATGATGGCTAAAGGTCAAGAAAGATTTGAGATGTTATTTAAAGCGGACAAAATTTTAATGGATGCTGCTGTTGTAATGCCAGTTTATTACTACACTGACATAATGATGGTTGCTGACAAAGTACAAGGTTGGGAATTAACAGGATTAAGTACTTACTACTTCGGAAGAACTGAAATAGTAGAATAATAATTTTGATAAAGGAAGTGGAGAGTTAATCTCTACTTCTTTTTTTATTATTTAGGAAAGTGCAGTTGAAAATTATAACGAGTGGCGATTTCGTTTTAATATTATCGAAAGCGTAACGGCCTATCTAAAACATTCTGAAAGAATTTTTTGTGAAATTATTTTAAAGTCCGTAGGACTTTTTTTTGTTTTTTTGATATACTATACTAAAGTACATATTATTGAAGGAATAGTAGATAAAGTAAAAAAAGTAGTTGCTATGGAGGAAGATGTGAAAAAAAAAATATTTTTAATTATGATGATGATATTAATGACAAGTGTTTCATTTGCAAATAAATTTTCAGAGATTGATAGTGTTGAATTAAAAGATTCATTAACAAACGAAGTTAAAGAATATGAACCTGTGAGCCTTTTATTGAAAGGTAAAGATGTTGTAACTGATGTACCGGGAATATTATACATTCTAAACGGCGAAGCAAGAACTCTTGTACCTGTGAGATTTGTTACTGAACAACTTGGAGCTGAAGTAGAGTGGGATCAAAAGACAAAAACAGTTACGATAAATTACAAAAGTGACGTTTTAAAACTTACCATAGATAGTGAATATGCGTATGTGAATGGAATAAAAGAAAAACTTCCGAGCAATGTTCCGGCTAAATTAATGGCTTATCAAGATGTTTATAGAACTATGGTTCCAGTTAGATTTGTTACTGAAAATTTTAATCTAGATATAGATTGGCTTGGAGATACAAAAACTGTATCTATTAATTCTGAAGAACAGAATATTATAGGAATTGATTTTTTATATAAATTAAAATTTCCTGAAATTAGAATTAAAACAACTGGTTATGTGGATATAAACAGTTATTCTGTTGGAAGTAGTGATTTTGGAATTGATGATAAAATAATTTTTTCTATTCCTAACTCTAATTTTTTAATTAATGAATTTGAAGAATCCGTTTTCTTAACAAAGAAAAATGGAACTGTTGAATATGATATTGCTTTAACAGGTTTTGGGACTGAAAAATTAGTGATTGATCAATTATCAGGTGATATAAAAAGTACTACAATTGAAATGAATTTAGCGAAGAAAAAAGGAGTTAATACTTTTTTCGATTCAGAAACAAATGAAATTGTGATTCAGTTTATTAACTCAGTTGAAGAAATTAATGTTGAAGATATTTATAATGCGAAAACTTTAATAATTGGAACAAAAGAAGATATGCCTTCGATCAATCCGGTTATTGACAAAATTAATAATGAAGTTATTATTGATATAGTTAATAGTAATTTAAATTTAAATGAAGGAGAAAGGGAGACTATACAAGTAAATGAAGGTGGTATTGCAAGTTATACTTATTTCCAACTTGATACATCGACAGATGAGATTTATGAAAATGATGATATTGTAACAAGAGTAATTATGCAGCTTAATAAAGAGAAAAGTGTAGATGATGTATATATTGAAGAAATTGATAATAAAATATATGCATATGTTTCTGGAAATCCATTAAATGGGTTTGAATATGTTAAAAATGATGTTGCAGAGTCGAAGTTGATAATTAATTTTTTAAAAGATGGTATATATAATGCCGATATTGATGAAAATAACAACATTATTGAATTAAGTTTTTCAAAAGATTTAGTTGATATAGATAATATGAATCTTAATATTGATGACCAAATAATTGAAAAAATTTCTATTAATAGTGTTTCAGATAAATATTATATTAGGTTTAAGTATGAAGATTCTGTTACAGTTACTCAAAATACAAGCGAAAATATTTTGACAAATAATATTTCTATTGATTTTAAAAATTTAAATATAGTCAATTCAAAGTATAAAGATAAATTAATAGTAATTGATCCAGGACATGGTGGTAAAGATCCAGGAGCAATAGGAACTAAAACTAAAACAACAGAAAGCGAACTTGTTTTAAAAACTGCTTTTATTTTGAAAAAACAATTAGAAGCAAAAGGATTTAAAGTATATTTAACTAGAGATAAAGATGAATATGTGGATTTATATCAAAGGCCAAATATTGCAAATAAATTAAATGCTGATTTGTTTGTAAGTATTCATATTAACGCTTTTACTAACCCGGATGCAGAAGGTATTGAAGTTTTATATGCTGATGACGGAATAAGAGGTAATTATTCTTTTGCAAAGATTACACAAGGTTATTTAATAAGTTATTTGAATAGAGTGGATAGAGGGGTTAGAAATCGACCTAGACTAGTTGTGTTAAAAAATACTCATATGCCTGCAATATTAACAGAATTAGGTTTTTTAACAAATGAAAAAGAAGAAGAAATGCTAATTACAAATGAATATTTACAAAAAGCTGCTAATGCAATATATAAAAGCATAATCGATCAAATTAAGTAGTAATTTTATCTTTATCACTGAGAGTACTGGGGGAGGAATTTATGCTTATAGTAAATAAAGAAATTGAATCTAATTTTGAATCTGTGCATCAATTTGTCTTGAAAGTTATTGATCTGATTGATAAAGAAAAAATCGTAAAAAAACAAAATACTATTTTTAAAATCAATGTCATGTTAAGAGAAGTTCTTAATAACGCAGTTGAACATGGAAATAAATTTGATGAAAATAGGATGGTTTATTGTAGAATTGAGTTAGATAAAGAAATATTTACTTTTATTGTTAGAGATGAAGGAGAAGGTTGTATTAAGGATCAATTTTATAATGTAGGCGATGGATTTACAATGAAACTTAGATCAAGAGGATTGGATTTAATAACTAAATATGGTTTTAAATATAAATTTAATAAAAATGAAATTGTATTAAAGTATATGTTAGATAAGGAGATGTAAAATGAGAAAAAATATTGAAAACAATTTAATGACGTTTATTATTGAAAAAGATTTAATTGCACCAAATGTAAAAAAAATGAAAGAAGTTTTGAATGATGCGTTAAATGAAGTTGATGAAATAGATGAAGTGGTAATTGATATGGATGGCATTGAAAATATTGATTCTGTAGGCGTTTCATTTGTTGTTAGTTTATATAAAAATATAAGTAATGAAGGGTTAGAATTTAGAATTGTAAATGCAAGTAGTGATATTGTACAATTATTTAAATTGATGAGATTGGATGAATTTTTTATTATAGAAGAATAATATGGAGATGATCATATGAGTCATAATGTCGTGGTAGCTGATGATGGAAAAATGAATCGGTTCATTATAAAAAAAATATTAAATGACAATATGGATGAGGTTACGATATTTGAAGCAGTTAATGGCGTTGAAGTGTTTGAGATACTTAGAAATAATGATATAGATTTAATTATTCTTGATTTAATTATGCCTGTAAAAAATGGTTTTGAAACATTGAAGGAACTTAAAGCTAATTCTGAGTTACAGGATATTCCTGTAATAGTGAGTTCCACAATTACTGAGATTTCAAGTGTAGAAAAAACTTTAGGTGGAGGTGCTATCGATTATTTTGCTAAACCGTTTTCAAAAGAGGATATTGAAATAATATTGCCACTGAAAGTAATTAATGCAATTAAATATTATGAGCAGAAAAAAACAATAAAAAAATTAAATGAAGCTATTGAAGAAGAAATGAAAACTGCTAATTTATTTCAAAACCTTATGTTGCCTAAAACAAATCAGTTTTCTGATTTTGATTTATTTATAAAGTATAGACCTTGTATGGGAATAGGTGGAGATTTTTTTGATTGTGTTGAGAATGAAGAGGGATTTTGGTTTATGATTGCAGACGTAACAGGTCACGGAATAGCTGCTGGAATGATTTCTTCTATGGTTAAAGTAATGTTTAGAAATGGTGTAAACGATAAAGAGGTTCGATCTCCAGCTGAAATGTTAGGAAATATGAATCATAATGTTTTTAATTATTTTTATACAAGTGCAACTGATACAAGTGTAGTTTTTACTGGATTTGTGGGTTTGATTAAAGATGGAGAATTATTTTATTCAAGTGCAGGCCAGCCGTTTCCGGTACTTTATCATAAACGCAAAAAATTAGTTTTATCGTTAAAACAAACTGGTATGAATATAGGTTTTTTTGATGGTATTAAATATATTGATGAAAGTGTTAATATGGATAATGGGGATACATTATTGGTTTATACTGATGGCTTATTTAGTTCTGGAAAATCTTCAGATTTTTCAAGTTGGCCAGAAGTTGAAAGTTTTTCAAGAGAAAACAGTGAATTGCTTGAAGAAAATCCTCATGAATTTTTAGAAAATATTTTTTGGCATTTTTTAAGTAAGCATAAAAAAAATGATAGTGATTATACTGATGATGTAGCAATAATGCTTATTAAATCTAAATAGAAAGGAAATATTTATGAAAAGAACAGATAGAGATAATAATGAAATTAGAAAAACGATTGTTGAAAAAGATTATTTGCTACACGCAGATGGGTCTGTATTGATTTCAACTGGAAATACTAAAGTTATATGTAGTGCAAAAATTGAGGAAAAAGTACCGAGATTTTTAAAAGATGAAAAAAAAGGATGGGTTACTGCTGAATATTCTATGTTACCTGCCGCTACCGAAGATAGATTTAGACGAGAAAGAAATAAAATATCTGGAAGAACTATGGAAATTCAGAGGCTTATTGGAAGATCTTTAAGAGCGGTTGTGGATTTAGAAAAATTAGGGGAAAGAACTATTTGGATTGATTGCGATGTTATACAAGCTGATGGCGGAACTCGTACTGCATCAATTACCGGTGCATTTATAGCTATGTCTTTAGCAATTGAGAAATTAATTGATAATGGGATTTTAACAGAAAATCCGATTACTGATTATATGGCAGCAGTTAGTGTTGGTAAAATTGAGGGAGAAGTAATGCTTGATTTATGTTATAAAGAAGATTCTAATGCAGATGTAGATATGAATGTTGTTATGACAGGAAAGAGAAAATTTGTTGAGATCCAAGGTACAGCAGAAGAAGGTGTATTTGACAGAGATGAGTTGGATGAGTTTTTAAAATACGCTGAAAGCGGAATTTTAAAATTAATTGAGGTTCAAAAAGAAATGATTGAAATGGAATTAGGAGAAAATTAATGGAAAAATATGTACTTGCTTCAGGGAATAAACATAAATTAGAAGAAATAAATAAAATTGTCGAGAAATTTGATATTGAACTTATAATGATGAGTGACGTTGGTTTGCAAAACCTTGAAATTATTGAAGATGGGGATACGTTTGAAGAAAATTCTTATATAAAAGCTAAGACGGTTTGTGATTTAACAAATATTCCAACAATTGCCGATGATTCGGGTTTAATGGTTGATTATCTAGATGGAGCACCTGGTGTTTATTCGGCAAGGTATTCTGGGGTGAATGCGACTTATGAATCAAATAATATGAAATTGATTTCTGCTCTAGATAGTGTTGAAAGTTCAGAACGTGGTGCAAAATTTGTAACGGTTATTACTGTGGTTTTCCCAAATGGTGATAAAATTGTAGCTCGTGGTGAAATTAATGGGATGATTGGTACTGAGTTAAAAGGAGAAGCTGGATTTGGATATGATCCGCTTTTTAATGTAAAAGAATATAATCTTAGTTTTGCAGAAATGGGTTCAGAGTTGAAAAATGAAATTAGTCATCGTGCTTTAGCTCTTAAAGAACTAAAGAAAAAACTTAAAAAATATTATGGAGAAAGTAATGAAAATACTAATAATTAGTGATTCGCATGGAGGAAAAGAAACACTGTTGAAGGTTATTCTTCATGAAAATCCGGAGAAAGTGTTTTTTCTTGGAGATCATATTTCTGATATTTATGAAATTGAACATAATATTACAGCGGATATTTGTGCAGTCAAAGGGAATACGGATTACAATTTAATAGGACTTGATGATATATTTTTAAATATATATAATAAAAAAATTTTATTAACACATGGACATAATTATAAAGTTAATTATGGATATTATAGATTAAGTTTAAAAGCCCAAGAAGCTGAAGTTGATTATGTTTTTTTTGGACATACACATAGATATGTTGATTTTTCAGAAAATGGAATTAGATTTATTAATCCTGGGAGTATTAGCAAACCTAGAGATTGTAATCACGGAAGTTATGTTGTGATGAAAATAGATAAGGTGAATGTCAATTTTGTTAAAAAAGTATTGACTTAAATGATTAAAATATATATAATGATACTCGTCGTTAAAGCAATTTAATGATTATTCGCGGGTGTAGCTCAGTGGTAGAGCCTCGGCCTTCCAAGCCGATTGCGAGGGTCCGATTCCCTTCACCCGCTCCAATATACGCGTTCATAGCTCAGCTGGATAGAGCATCGGCCTTCTAAGCCGAGGGTCAGGGGTTCGAATCCCTTTGGACGTACCATATGGCGGTTGTAGTCAAGTGGTTAAGACACAGGATTGTGACTCCTGCATGCGTGGGTTCGACCCCCACCAGCCGCCCCATTTATAATTTCTTTAGAAATGACCCATTAGCTCAGTTGGTATAAGTAGAGAACACAAATCTATGATTTGTAGTGAATCACTTAGTTAAACCCAGACATTATGATAATGGAAGCACTAAGAAATATTGTTACTAGAAATGACCCATTAGCTCAGTTGGTAGAGCATCTGACTTTTAATCAGGGTGTCTGGCGTTCGAGTCGCCAATGGGTCACCAAATATATGCGTTCATAGCTCAGCTGGATAGAGCATCGGCCTTCTAAGCCGAGGGTCAGGGGTTCGAATCCCTTTGGACGTACCATATGGCGGTTGTAGTCAAGTGGTTAAGACACAGGATTGTGACTCCTGCATGCGTGGGTTCGACCCCCACCAGCCGCCCCATTTTAAATGTAAAAATATCTCAGTTGAATTATTCTTAAAACTGAGTTTTATTTTTTTATAAATATAAAACTTATAAGCGCTGTTAGCTCAGCTGGATAGAGTAGGTGGCTTCGAACCACTTGGTCGGGGGTTCGAATCCCTCACAGCGTACCATATAGAAATAGTAACAACTCTTTGATATAAAGATTTGTTACTATTTTTAATTTAATGAATGGAAAGTTAATTTATTTGAAAGATGATGAGAATGTAATGACTTTGAAGTAAATTGTTGTAATAAAATGGCAATGCTCTTCAATTGCGTTTTAAAGAAAAAAGAATATAATTATAAATAAAAACGGAAAAAATATAAAAACTAAAGTATTTACTGATGAGGAAATTAAGGAAATGAAAAATTTTTTAAATATTACAATAATTTAACTAAAATAAAGTGTTATTTCTGTTTTAAGCATAATTTAATGGGTAAATTAACAGTATCACAAAATAAACCCATTATTATTGAAAGGGGATGGATATATGAAAATAGTAGTAAGCGGAAGACATATGCATGTGAGAGATGAATTTGTGGATTATGCAGTGAGTAAATTGGAAAAATTTGATTCTTATTTTGATGAAAATGTAGAGGCACATTTAACGTTTTCACATCGTAAGAAAGATCAAATTTTTGAAATAACTATTTTAATGAAAAGAGGTGTTGTTTTAAGAGGCGAAGATTCTTCTGACGATATAAGAACTGCCATAGATGGTGCTGTTGCTAAGGTTTCAAGACAGATTAGGAAGCATAAAGCTAAATTAGAAAAGAAATATTATGGAGATGAATCAATTAAATTTAATGATGTGCCTGATATGATTGAAAAGGAAGTGGAAATAGAAGGTAAAATTGTTAAAAGCAAAAGATTTGGTATTAAGCCAATGATGGCTGAAGAAGCCGCTTTACAAATGGAATTAATAGGACATGACTTTTTCGTATTCTTGAATGCGGAAACAGATGAAGTAAATGTTATCTATACAAGAAAGGATGGAAATTTCGGATTAATTGAGCCATATTTTTAAGATGATTTTATATAAATAATTATTACAGCTAAAAGTCAGAAGAAATTGACTTTTAGCTGTTTTTGTTTGAATGTATGCTTTGAAATATATATGAAATGATGTATAATATAGAAAGTGATATGATAATGAGAAAGGTGATTTTATATGTTTATTGAAGCATTGATTATTGGCTTAATAATTGGAATTATAACAAAAGGAAGAATATCAAATCTTTTTTCCTTGAATATAAGAGGATGGTATTTAATAGTTGTAGGAGCGTTGGTTCAATATTTGCCTGTAGTACTTAATTTATTTAAAATTCAATTGTTTGATTATAATTATTTTACTTTAATTGGCAATGTTATTTTACTTCTTGCAGTTATTATTAATATTGAAATAAAAGGAGTTTTTATAATATTAATTGGTGGTATTTTAAATTTAGTTGGATTTATATTAAATGGCTTCCAAATGCCTGTGCTTCATTCACTGGTTTCGAAGAAATTTATACAATTGGTAAGTGATAACGATGTTATGAATTATAAATTAATTAGTGAAATGTCAAATTGGAAGTATTATTTTGGAAAGATAATTTCAATGCCTAATATTTATCCTTTTCATAAAGCTTTAAGTTTTGGTGATATAGTGATAACAATTGGTTTAATAATATTAGTATCTTTGGAAATGAAAAAAACTTATTTCCGAGGAAGCGATAATATGTTGAGATTTCCACATCAATTATAATGCTAGAATTTTCTAGCATTTTTAACATTAAATAGAAAGGATGAAAAATGAGTAAATTTATAGAAGTGTTGGGTTCAATTTTTGGAACATATAACGGAAGAGAGATTGCAAAAATTGAAAAAATAGTAGATCAGATTGAAAAATTAGATGATGAAATGATTTCGCTAAGTGATGAAGAGCTTAGAAATAAAACAAATGAATTTAAGGAAAGATTAAAAAATAATGAAACACTAGATGACATATTGGTGGAGACTTTTGCGGTTGTTAGAGAAGCTGCTTTTAGAACGTTAAATATGAAGCATTATAGAGTTCAATTAATTGGTGGAATTGTGTTACATCAAGGGAGAATTACAGAAATGAGAACAGGAGAAGGAAAAACTCTTGTAGCAACTTTACCAACATATTTAAATGCTCTTAGTGAAGAGGGTGTTCATGTAGTTACAGTTAATGATTATCTTGCACAAAGAGATAAAGCTTGGATGGGTAAAGTATATGAATTTTTAGGATTAACTGTTGGCTGTATTATAAGTGGCATGGAGAATGCAGATAGAAAGAAAGCTTATCAATGTGATATTACATATGGTACAAATAATGAATTTGGTTTTGATTATATACGTGATAACATGGTGGTTAGAAAAGAAAATAAAGTTCAAAGGGGTTTTAATTATGCGATAATTGATGAGGTTGACTCAACATTAATTGATGAGGCAAGAACGCCTTTAATTATTTCAGGAGCAGGCACAAAATCAACTGGTCTTTATTCAAAAGCAGATAATTTTATAAAAACTTTAATTAATGTAACTGATTATATAGTTGATGAAAAGGAAAAAACTGTTGTTTTAACAGATGAATCAGGACTTCCTAAAGCTGAAAAGTATTTTGGTGTGGAAAATTTAAGCTCGCCAGAAAATATGGAAATAAATCATCATATTAATCAAGCTCTTAGGGCAAGAACTTTAATGAAGCGTGATATTGATTATGTGGTAAAAGATGGTGAAATTTTAATTGTTGATGAATTTACTGGAAGACTTATGTCTGGAAGAAGATATTCTAATGGTTTACATCAAGCTATTGAAGCAAAAGAAGGACAATCTATTAGAAAAGAAAGTCAAACTTTAGCTACTATTACTGTTCAAAACTTTTTTAGAATGTATAAAAAATTAGCTGGGATGACAGGAACTGCAAAAACAGAGGAAGAAGAATTTAAACATATTTACGGCATGGATGTATTGACTATTCCAACAAATAAGCCTGTAGTAAGAAATGATAAGGAAGATGTAATTTATAGAACTTTAAAAGGAAAATTTAATGCAATTGTAGAAGATATTAAAATTGCACATGCAAAAGGTCAACCGGTTTTGGTTGGAACGATTTCAATAGAAATTTCTGAATATATTTCGAAATTACTGAAAAGACAAGGAATAGAGCATGAGGTTTTAAATGCTAAACATCATGATAAAGAAGCTGAAATAGTAGCTCAAGCGGGAAGATATAATGTGGTTACTATTGCTACAAATATGGCTGGCCGTGGTACTGATATTGTGCTTGGAGGAAATCCAGAATTTGTTGCAAAAAAATATATGAAACGTGATGGTTATGATGATGAAATGCTTGAAAAAGTTACAAGCCCTCTAGATTCTCATGATGAAGAAGTTAAAAAAGCGAAAATTGTATATCATAAGTATTTTGATGAATTGGAAAAAGAATTTTCTAGTGAAAAAGCGAAAGTTATTGCTGCTGGCGGACTCCATATTATTGGAACTGAAAGACATGAATCAAGGCGTATTGATAATCAGTTAAGAGGTAGATCAGGACGTCAAGGTGATGTTGGATCATCACAGTTTTTTATTTCATTTGAAGATGATTTATTAAGATTATTTGTTAGTGATAAGATTAGAAATATGGTTGCTAGTTTAGGAATGGATGAAGAAACTCCAATTGAAGCTTCAATTTTATCAAATTCTATTGAAAAAGCTCAGAAAAAAGTAGAGGGAAGAAACTTTGGTATAAGAAAACATGTTTTACAATATGATGATGTAATTAATAGACAAAGAGAAATTATATATACTGAAAGAAATAAAGTTTTAGAAGGAGAAGATTTAAAAGATAATATTGTTAAAATGATTGAAAAAATTATTGATGAAGCGATACAGCTTTATACAAGCGGTACTGAATATCCTGAGGAATGGAAATTGGATTTACTTGAATCGTATTTACATTCGATTTTTCTTCCGAAAAATATTATTGATAAAAACAATTATGATTTAACAAGAGAAGATTTAAAAGAATCAATTTATAATAAGGCAATGGAAATATATAATGAAAAAGAGGAGAGCTTCACGTCTGAAAGAATGCGTGAACTTGAAAGATTTATTCTGTTAAGAGTTGTAGATACTAAATGGATTGATCATATTGATGCAATGGCTCAATTAAAACAAGGTATTGGATTAAGAGCAATTGGTCAACAAGATCCTGTTATTGCTTACAAAAAAGAAGGCTTCGATATGTTTGATGAAATGATTAACAATATTCAAAATGATACCGTTAAATATATTTATGGAGCATCAATTGAAACAAATACCAAAAGAGAAAAGGTTGCTGTTGTTTCAAATGCAATTAAAAGGGGTGCTGATAGTGTTACAAATACAAATGCATCTAGGTCTAATGATAAACAAAGTACATTTGTTAGAAATGATAAAAAAATAAGAAGAAATGATCCATGTCCTTGTGGAAGTGGTAAAAAATATAAAAATTGCTGTGGAGTTGGGAAAGTTGATTGATAAATTAAAAAAAATGTTACATGAAATGAGCGATATTGAGAAAGTTGTTGCGGACATTAGGAGTTCGCTTTGACGTTCCAAATTTAAAAATAGAATATGAAAAACTAGAAAAATTAATGACTAAAGAAGGATTTTGGAATGATTCTGAAGAAGCTCAAAAAATTGTTAAACAAGCAAAATCAATTGAAAAAAAAATTAATAAAATTGAAAATTTGGAATCAGAATTTAGTGATATTCAAATGCTTGTAGACATTGCAATTGAAGAAGAAGATTCTGAACTTTATAATGAAATTTTAGATCAGTATGGAAAAATAAAAGAAACAGTAGAAAAAATGAAATTAAGTACTATGCTTAGTGGTGAATATGATCATTTAAGTGCAATTTTATCAATTAATTCAGGTAGTGGTGGTTTAGATGCACAAGATTGGGCTGAAATGCTTCTTAGAATGTATACAAAATGGGCTGAGACTCAAGGCTATGATGTTGATGTTTTGGATATTTTAAGTGATAAAAAAGGTGGAATTAAAAGTGTAACTATAAAAATAGATGGAGAATATGCAACAGGATATTTAAAATCTGAAAAAGGAGTTCATAGATTAGTAAGAATTTCACCATTTGATACTGCAGGGAAAAGGCATACATCATTTGCTTCTGTTGATGTAATACCAGAACTTGATGATACGATTGAAATAGAAATTGACCCAACAAATTTAAGAATTGACACTTATCGCGCATCAGGAGCAGGGGGACAGCATATTAATAAAACTGATTCTGCTGTAAGAATTACTCATTTACCAACAAATATTGTTGTACAGTGTCAAAATGAAAGATCACAACTTAGTAATAAAAAAACTGCTATGAAAATGTTAATGGCAAAGCTTATTCATCTTAAAGAGAAAGAGAAAAAAGAAGAAATTGGAGATTTAATGGGTGACCATTCTCAAATTACTTGGGGGAGCCAAATTAGATCTTATGTTTTTCATCCATATAGTATGGTTAAAGACCATAGAACAAATTATGAAGTTGGAGATGTCAATAGGGTTATGGATGGGTATATTGATGGGTTTATCAATGAATATTTAAAAATGGCCAAGGAGTTGTAATAAACTGGAGGGACTATATGGATAGAATAATTAAACAATTAGCTCTTGAATTAAAAGTAAAAGAATTTCAAGTGAAAGAAACTATCAAATTAATTGATGAAGGAAATACGATTCCTTTTATTGCTAGATATAGAAAAGAAATGACTGGCGGATTAGATGATGAAGTGTTAAGAAATCTTGATAAAAGGTTATTATATTTAAGAAATTTAAAAGAGAGAAAAGAAGATGTCATAAATATAATTGATAATCAGGGGAAATTAACTGATGAGTTGAGAAATGAAATACTTAATGCAGAAATGATTCAAGAAGTTGAAGATTTATATAGACCATATAAACAAAAAAGAAGAACAAGGGCAACAAAAGCAAAAGAAAAAGGTTTAGAGCCTTTAAGTGTAATAATTATTTCCCAGGAAATTATTCAGGGAAATATTGAAGATTATGCAAAAGAATATATAGACATTGAAAAAGGTGTTGAATCAGTAGAGGACGCCATTAATGGAGCAAAAGACATTATTGCGGAGATAATATCTGATGAACCTAAATATAGAGAATATATAAGAAATTATGTTAAGAATTATGGAGTATTAAAATCTAATGTAAAAGCACATGATAAAGATGAAAAAGAAGTTTTTAAAATGTATTATGAGTATAGCGAAAGAATAAAATCTATTGCTAATCATAGAGTGCTTGCAGTAAACCGTGGTGAAAACGAAAAGATATTGAAAGTTGATGTTAAAATTGAAGAAGAAGCATTAATTAAATATCTTGAAAATAAAATAATTACAAATAGTAAATCAATATTTCATGAAGTTTTAACTGAAGCTATTAAAGATAGTTATAAAAGACTTATTTATCCATCTATCGAAAGAGAAATAAGATCAATTTTAACTGAAACAGCTCAAGAGGAAGCAATTGAAGTGTTTGCAAGAAATACTAAATCGTTATTAATGATTCCTCCTATTAGTGGAATGAATGTTTTAGGTGTTGATCCAAGTTTTAGGACTGGATGTAAATTAGCAGTTTTAGATAAATATGGAAAACTTTTAAGTTATGATACAATTTATCCTAATGCCCCTCAACATAAGGTTAAAGAATCAAAAGAAGTATTAAAGAAAATAATAAAGAAATATGATATAGATATTTTATCAATTGGAAATGGTACTGCTTCACGAGAAACTGCTCAAATTGTTTCAGAAGTTATTTCTGAAATTGATGAAGAGGTTGTATATACGATTGTTAGTGAAGATGGAGCTTCAGTTTATTCTGCTTCAAAACTTGGAACTGAAGAATTTCCAGATATTAATGTATCTATTAGAGGTGCGGTATCAATAGGAAGAAGACTTCAAGATCCGCTAGCTGAACTTGTTAAAATTGATCCTATGAGTATTGGCGTTGGTCAATATCAACATGATTTAAATAAAACTAAATTAGAATATTCATTAACTGGAGTAGTTGAGGATTGTGTTAATGGAGTAGGTGTTAATTTAAATACGGCTTCAGCGACATTACTTAGTTATGTTTCAGGAATTTCAGGTGCTATTAGTAAAAATATTGTTAACTATAGAGAAGAAAATGGTGAATTTAAAAGTAGAAAAGAACTTTCGAAAGTTAAAAGACTTGGACCAAAAGCTTTTGAACAATGTGCAGGATTTTTAAGAATTAGAAATGGTAAGAATATATTTGATAATACAGGAGTTCATCCGGAAAGTTATAATGCGACAAAGAAACTTCTTAAAATTCTTGATTATAGCGAAACAGATGTGAAAAACGGGAAAATAGATGATATTAGCGATAAAATAAAAGAAAAAGGTGGATTTCTAGAAATATCTAAGAAATTGGATGTTGGAATACCAACTTTAACGGATATTGTTAAAGAGTTAGTTAAGCCTGGTAGAGATCCTAGAGAAGAAATGCCTAAACCTGTTTTTAAAAGTGGTGTTTTAAAAATTGAAGATTTAGAAATTGATATGGTTTTAAAAGGTACTGTTAGAAACGTTGTGGATTTTGGTTGTTTTGTAGATATTGGTATTAAACAGGATGGTCTTGTTCATATTTCAGAATTGAGCGATAAGTTTGTTAAAAGACCTATGGATATTGTGAAGGTTGGAGATATTGTAGACGTTAGAATAATTGATATTAATATCGAAAGGCAGCGTATAGGATTAAGTATGAAGAAGACTAGGAGTTAAAATGACGGATGATTATATATTGGTATTAGGAGCTTCTGTTGTAGATATTTTTGGATTCTGTGATAATGAGTATACATCTTTTGATTCAATTCCTGGAGTTGTAAAAGTTTCTTTTGGAGGGGTGTCAAGAAATATTGCTGAAAATTTGGCAAGAATGGAAATAAACACTAAATTCATTTCAGTTCTTGGCGATGATGAAATGGGTCTCCAAATGATTTCTCATGCTAAAGATATTGGATATGATGTTTCAGAATCATTAATACTTGAAAATAATAGGACACCTACATATCTTGCTGTTCTTAATGAAAATGGAGAAATGGTTTCTGGAATAAATGATATGACTAATATTAATAAATTAGACGTGAAGTATTTAAAAACAAAAGAAAGTATAATAAAGAATTCTCAATATGTTTTTGTTGATGCAGATAATCCAGATAATCTTGAATATTTATTAAATGAATTTAAAGATACAAAATTCATTTTAGATCCGATTTCTGCAGTTAAAACTAGAAACATTTTGTCATTTATTGGAAAATTTCATACTATAAAACCTAATAAATTGGAAGCTGAAGTGATTTCAGGAATGAAAATTGAAAATAAAGACGATTTGCTTATTGCAGCTAAAAAAATTCATGCATTGGGTGTCAAAAGAATGTTTATAACACTTGATAAAGATGGTGTGTTTTACTCAGACGGAAAAACTAAAGGGTTATTAAAAGCATTAAATCCAATTGTAAAAAATGTAACTGGTGCAGGAGATTCTTTTGTAGCGGGTATAGGATACGGATATGTTAATAATTTAGAAATTGATGAAATTGCAAAATTAGCTACAACTATGGCATTTATTACAATTTCTGATAAAGAAACAATTCACCCAAATTTGAGACTTGAAAAAGTTCTTGATGAGGTAAAAAGAATTAACTGGGAAGAGCATAAATTTAACTATTAGCATGGAGGCAAATATGTTACTACTTAAAAATTTAAAAATATATACAATGGAAGAAAATGTTATTGAAAAAGGTTCTATCTTAATAAAAAATAGAAAATTTCTTGAAATAAGTGAAACTATAGATGTGAATGAAAAAAATATTGAAGTTTACGATATGAATGGAATGATTGCAACTCCAGGATTAATAGATGCGCATTGTCATTTAGGAATGTTTGAAGATGCAATAGGATTTGAAGGTAATGATGTAAATGAAATGACAAACCCTATTACTCCTGAATTAAGAGCAATTGATGGAATTAATCCAATGGATAAAACATTTACAGAAGCTATTGCTGGTGGAGTTACAACGGTTTCAACAGGCCCAGGAAGTGCAAATGTAATTGGAGGACAATTTGCAATTATAAAAACTCACGGTGTCTCAATTGATGAAATGATCGTAAAAGCGCCTTCTGCAATGAAATGTGCTTTTGGAGAAAATCCGAAAAGAGTTTATAATGCAATGAAAAAATCTCCTTCTACAAGAATGGCGACGGCTGCTGAATTAAGAAAAACATTATATGAAGCTTTAGAATATGATACTAAAATTAGAAGAGGCGATGATGGGAAATTCGATTTTAGATTAAAAGCGATGTTACCTGTAATACATAGAGATATTCCGTTAAAAGCACATGCTCATAGAGCTGATGATATTTTAACGGCAATTAGAATTGCAAAAGAGTTTGATGTTGATTTAACATTGGATCATTGTACTGAAGGGCATTTGATTGTTGATATTCTAAAAAACGAAAAATATCCTGCGATTGTTGGCCCTACGTTTGGACATAGATCTAAATTTGAATTAAAAAATAAATCATTTACAACTCCTGGAATATTAAATAAAGCGGGAGTTAAAGTTGCAATAATGACTGATTCACCAGTTATACCATTACAACATTTAAATATGTGTGCAGCATTAGCTGTTAGAAGTGGTATGGATGAAAACGAAGCTTTAAAAGCAATTACGATTAATCCAGCAGAAATTCTAAAAATTGATAATAAAGTTGGAAGTATAAAAGTTGGTAAAGATGCAGATTTAGCAATATGGGATAACCATCCGTTTGATATTCAATCTCGCGTTGTAATAACTGTGATAAATGGAAAAATTATTAAGAATGAAATTGAGTAGTATGGATAATATTTATATTAAAGGTGGTAGAGCTCATTTTAATGGGGTTAGTATTCAAAGTAATGTTGGTTTTTCAAGAGTGAGTTTTGATAAAAAAAATGAACAATTTATTATTAGAAGTGGTAAATATATTAAAAGTGATACAAAAATTAGTAAAATAATTAATTTTATTTCTAAAATTCCATTTTTAAGATCTTTTGTTCTTTTTTACAATATGATAAAAAGTAATAAAAAAATGGCTTTGAAAATAGTTGGCATATATATAGTATTACTAGTTTTATTATTTAATTTTGATAATGAAACTTTAAATACTGTTGATTCTTTTTTAGAAAATGGAAACTTGAGTTATTTTGTCATTGTGTTAGTTGTAAGTATAGGTATTAAAGTTACCAGTATTTCAAATTATCATGGTGCAGAGCATATGGTTATTAATTATTATAATAAATATAAGAATTTAGAATTTAATAATTTAGAAGATATCACTAGAGTATCGAATTCGTGTGGTAGTGTACTAATATTAATAACGTTTTTCTTTTTTTATGCTTTTAATTTATTTTCATCATATGTAGATTTAAATTTTCTTATTTCTTATATGATAGCATATGAAGTGTTTATTAGTAAAAATAAATTATTTAAACCAATTTTTTATATGAGTGGTGTTATTCAAAAGTATTTATTAACTTCAAAACCAAGTGCAATTCAATTAAGGTTAGCAAAAGTCGCATTAAAAAATGCAGTTAATAAAAGTAATTAGAGGTGCGAAATGAAAGTAGTATGTAAAAATGAAAATGATACAAAAAGATTGGCTAAAGAAATTTCAAATGTTGTGAAGCCTGGTGATGTAATTTGCCTTGATGGTGATTTGGGCGCAGGTAAAACAACTTTCACGAAATATTTATGTGGATATTTAGGTGTAAAAGGATATGTAAATTCTCCGAGTTATAGTATTGTTAATGAATATGATGGTAATGTAAAAATTAATCATTTTGATGTATATAGAATTTTTTCTATTGAAGAATTATATGAAATTGGATATGAAGAGTATTTTAATAATAAGAGTTTATGTATTGTAGAATGGGCAGAAAAAATTGAAGAGTTGATTCCTGAAAAAAGTATATGGATGAATATATCTCTAGGAAGAAATTATAATGAAAGAGTTATTGATATTAAAGGTTTAGATGATAAATTGACTTTTGAAGGAGTTGAGAAATAGTATGAAAATTTTAGGAATTGAAACATCATCAATAGTTGCTAGTGTAGCAATAACTGAAAACGAATTATTATTAGGGGAAACTACTATTAATCACCCTAAAAAACATTCTCAAAAATTAATGCCTATAATAAAAAATCTGTTTAAAAGTTTAAATATGACAATTGATGATATTGATTTGATTGCAGTTTCTAATGGGCCAGGTTCTTTTACTGGAATTAGAATTGGTCTTACAACAGCTAAAGCTTTAGCACATAAAAGTAAAATACCTGTGGCTACAATTTCAACGCTAGAATCTCTTGCAATGAATGATAATAATTATACTGGAAAGGTTTTTTCAATAATTGATGCAAGAAGAAAAAATGTTTTTGTAAATGAATATGATTTAAAAAATGGGATAATAGTATTAGAAAATGAACCGTCTATGGAAGTTATAGATGATTATTTGAATATTATAAATGAATGTTCAGGAAAAGTACTTTTAGTTGGAAGTGGAGTAACTGAAAATATTGAATATATAATCGAAAATAAAAATGAAAACGTTATATTGAGTGATATGAATAGTAATTTTCCTATTGCTAAAACTCTTTGTATTTTAGGAAGCAGATTAGAAAAAGAAAATTATAATAATTATGATAATGTTAAAGCTAATTATATAAGAAAATCACAGGCTGAAATAAGTATAGCTCAAAAAGGAAAATAAAATGAATGAAGTAATTCAGGAAATGAATATATTTGATTTAATTGAAGTTATGCGCATTGAAGAAGAAAGTTTTGTGAAAAAATGGTCAATGAATGATTTCCTTTATGAACTTATTGTTAATGAAAAAGCAAAATATTTTGTTTATAAAATGAATAATAAAATTATTGCTTATATTGGTGAATGGCATTTAGAAGATGAAATTCACATTGCGAATTTAGCAGTTGATTTAAATTATAGGAAAAAAGGAATTGCCACTAAGTTATTGAAAGCAACAATGGAAAGAGCAAATTTTTTAAATGTAAATATAATTTCTCTAGAAGTAAGATTGTCTAATATAAATGCAATTAATTTATATGAAAAAATCGGTTTTATAAAAACAGATATTTTAGAAAATTATTATGAGATTGAAGATGGCGTAAGAATGGTATATAAAATCGCAGGAGGAATTAATGGAAAATAATAAAAAAAGAAAAATGCGAGTTAATAAAAAAAGAGTTTTTACTGTGGTTGGAATTTTTTTGTTATTAGTTTTTATTGTATATGTAGGTATAAGTGGATCTAAAAAAGAAAATAACGAAAAATTTTACTTAAAAACTGAAACTGTAAAAATCGAAGAATTATCATCAACAATATTTACTTCAGGAAAAGTTGAATCTAATGAAAAAAGAAATTTAAGTTTTGATATGTCAGGGAAAGTTAAAAAAATGTATTTTAATGAGGGGGATTTTGTTAAAAAAGGTGAAATCATTGCGGAGTTAGATACAGATATATTATTAAAACAAATTAGAAACGCTAAATTAAATGTTGCAATTAATCAGAAAAATATAGAAAAGCTAAGAATGTCGGGTGTTATAAATTATGAAAGTCAATATAAGAACTCGAAAATAAATTATGACAATGCTAAAAAGAGTTATGAAGATAATCTTCAGTTATTTAATGATGGTGTAATTAGTGAATCTCAATTAACTGAATATAAAAATGCGTTTAATATTTCAGAAAACGAATATTTATCTGTTAAAAAGAAATATGAAGGATATGGCAATGGAATAGACCTGGAAATTTTGAAATTGCAATTAGAAAATTCGGAAACATTACTAAATGATTTAGAAAATGATATGAAAAATGCTCAACTTATTGCTTCAATGGATGGAACAATAACAGAAAAATTATTTGAAATTGGAGATTATGTAGTTGAAAATCAGAAAATAATTAGAATTGAAACAATCGATTCTTTGATTGTTAAAATTAATATTAGTCAATATGATATTAACGATATTAAAAAAGGACAGAAAGTTATTATTTCAAGAAATGGCGATACTGAAGAGTTTGAAGGAAAAGTAACTAAAATTGCATCAATTGCTTCTGATTCATCTCAGTCTTCAGTTGTACCTGTAGAAGTTGAAATTATAACAGACAATTTTTATAAACCTAATTACTCAGTTGATGTAGAAATAACAACTCAATCAAGTAAAGAAGCTAAAGTTGTGCCGTATGAAGCATTATATAAAGATGAAAATGATAAAGATTGTATTTTTATTTTGAAAAATGGGAAATCAAAAAAAATATATATTCAAAAAGGAATAAATGGGGCTCTACTTATTGAAGTTATTGCAAACGAATTAAATATTGGAGATTCAGTGATTTTAAATCCGCCAGTTGAATTTAAAGAAGGAAGTATTGTTGAATCTTTGAATGACGATAAATAGATTTTGGAGCGTTATATGATTAAATTAGATAAAATTTGGAAAATATATGATATGGGTAAAATTAAAGTTGAAGCTCTTCGTGGAATCGATTTAGAAATAAAAGCCGGAGAATTTGTTTCAATTGTTGGAGCTTCGGGCTCAGGAAAATCAACTATGATGAATATACTGGGTTGTTTAGATAGACCAACAAATGGAAAGTATAAATTAAACGGTAGTTATATCGAAGGATTAGATGAAGATGAGCTTGCTAGAATAAGAAATAAAAATGTAGGTTTTATATTTCAAACTTTTAATTTAGTTCCAAGAGTTACTGCATTTCATAATGTGGAATTACCATTAATTTATTCAAAGGTTAAAGCAAGTGAAAGAGAAAAAAGAGTTGCAATTGCTTTAGAAAGAGTTGGACTAAGTGATAGAATGAAACATAAACCAAATGAATTATCTGGAGGACAAAAGCAAAGAGTTGCAATTGCAAGAGCACTAGTAAATAATCCTTCGATTATTTTAGCTGATGAACCTACAGGGAATTTAGATTCTGAAACAACAATTGAAATAATGGAAATTTTTAAGAAACTTAATTCTGAAGGGGCAACTGTAATTATTGTTACTCATGAGGTTGAAATTGCGGCGATGACTAATAGACAAATTACTTTTAAAGATGGCAAGATAGTAAGTGATGAATTAAATAAATATAGAAGTCACGAGGTATAAAAATGAATTTTATTGAAAGCATAAAAATTGCATTAAAAGCACTTTGGATAAATAAAATGAGATCACTATTAACAATGCTAGGTATTATTATAGGAATTTCATCAGTAATAACAGTCGTAGCGCTTGGAAATGGTACTAAAGGCGCAGTGAATTCAGAATTTGATAATTATGGTGCTAGTTCTATATATTTATTTAATAAGTATTCGGAAGAAATGTATCAAGAAGATTTGATTACAAATAGAGATTATGAAATTTTAAGTAGGATTTTTGAAAACCAGATAGAAGCTAAATCTGCTATAATAAATTATTCAGGAGTAACAAATAAAATTAGTGATGTTAAAAAAGATATTAATCTGGATGTAAATGGCGTTGGTGATGAATATGATAAAGTAATTAATTTTGAATTAATCAAAGGCCGTTTTTTAAGTGAACAAGATTTAGTATCAAGAAAAAATGTTGCTGTTATTGAAAAAGAGTTAGCAATTGAAAAATTTGGGAAAGAAGATGTGCTTGGCAAAAAATTAAGTGTAAGAAGAAACGATGGAGTTGAAACATTTATAATAGTTGGAATTTTTGAACCGCCTAAATCTCTTTTGCCTGCAATGGGGGAAAGAGCGAAAGTTATGTATATTCCAACTACTACTGCAGGAAGAGTTTTAAATTTGTCTGATCAAATTTATTATATGCAATTTAGTTTGAAAAATGATGTTGATGCAGAAAATGTAATTACGCAAATGATTAATGTGCTTGAAAGAAAACATAAAAATATTGATCAAAATAAATTTCAAGGAGAATCTGCTGAAGGGCAACTTGAAATTATAAATAAAGTAATGAAAATTTTGACATCAGTTGTTGGTGCTATAGCAGCAATCTCTCTTATTGTCGGCGGAATTGGGATAATGAATATTATGCTTGTGTCTGTTACTGAAAGAACAAGAGAGATTGGGATTAGAAAAGCAATTGGAGCAACACGAAAAGATATATTGATTCAGTTTTTAATTGAGGCAATTGTTATTTCAGGAATAGGTGGAGTTATTGGAACTGCGATTGGAATAATTCTATCAAAAGTGGTTTCATATTTTATTAAAATTCCTGCTACTACTGGTGTTTTAGTAATAATAATTGCGACTTTATTTTCTACAATGGTTGGTATTGCAGCTGGACTTTATCCAGCTAATAAAGCGGCAAAGCTTGATCCGATAGATGCCCTACGATATGAATAGGAGGAATTATGGAGACCGAAGAAATAATTGAAGTTAAAATGAGTGTGCTTTCTAGAATAAAAGGAATTTTTACAAATCCAATTTTAGTGTTTGAGGATATTAAAAAGAATCCAGATATTTTGAAACCTGCGATTATATTAATGGGAATATTTATAGGTACTTATTTAATTCAGTTAAGCGTAATAAGAGAATTGATTATTGAGCAACTTAAAACTTCTATGGAAGCAAATACTTCTTTTCAAATAACTGAAAGTTATTTAAAAAAAGTGATTATTAGCGGTTTGTTTGCAGGAACGATTTTCTTTGCACTTGTACCAATAATAAAAGGAATGATAGTGCATGGAGTTTCTTTGATAAATAATGGAAAAGGTAAATTGAAAGCAACGATAAGTGTGTTTGTATATTCATATTTTATTGTAGCGCTTGGTCAAATTATTTTGGCAATATTAAAAATGATAACCGGTAATGCTTATCTTACTTTATCGCCGGCAGTGTTTTTTTCGTTGAAATCAAATGAATTATTATTATCATTGCTTTCGTATTTTGATATATTTGTTGTGATTTATCTTGTAGTAACTATTATTGGAATAAAAATTATTCAAGAATTGACAACTTCTAAAGCGGTAATTGCTGTCTTAATACCATCTGGTATCTATATGTTGCTGATTACAGTGCCAATTCTGTTAGGATTAAATTAGAAAGGTGATTAAATGAGTCTATTAAGTTTAGCTATTGAAACTAGTTGTGATGAAACCTCAGTGGCAGTTATTAAAAATAAAAGAGAAGTAATTTCGAATGTTATATATTCACAAATTGACATTCATAAAAAATTTGGTGGAGTTGTTCCAGAGGTCGCTTCAAGAAATCATCTTGAAAAAATTTCTCAGATAGTGGATGAAGCCCTTAATGAAGCAGAGTGTAGTCTTGATGATTTGGATTATATTTCTGTTACAAATGGACCAGGATTAGTTGGAGCGCTATTAGTAGGGCTTTCTTATGCAAAAGCATTAAGTTTTTCTTTAGATATACCTTTAGTTCCTGTTAATCATATTGAAGGACATATTTATGCGAATTTTATTGAACATAAAGAACTAGAACCGCCTTTTATTTCGCTTGTGGTGTCTGGTGGACACACTCATCTTGTAGAAGTTAAAGATTATAGTGATTTTAATGTTATTGGTAGAACGCGCGATGATGCTGCGGGAGAGAGCTTTGATAAAGTAGCAAGAAAATTAGGTTTAGGGTATCCAGGTGGACCCATTATTGACGAACTTGCAAAAGAGGGAGACCCTAATGCAATCAAATTTCCTCGTTCAAAAATTGATAATTATGATTTTAGTTTTAGTGGTTTAAAAACTGCTGTACTTAATTATATAAATATGATGCAACAGAGAAATGAAAAAATAAATGAGAAAGATGTTGCTGCAAGTTTTCAAGCAGCTGTTGTTGAAGTTTTAGTTGAAAATGCTAAAAGAGTTTGTAAAAATATGAAAATAGATAAAATTGTATTAGCTGGTGGAGTTGCTGCTAATAATGGATTAAGAGAAGCATTAGATTCTATGGGGAAAGAAGAAGGGATATCCATTTTTTATCCTTCTAAAATTTTATGTACTGATAATGCTGCAATGATTGGATGTGCAGGAGCATATAGATATGAAAGAAAAATGTTTGGAAGTGAAGAAACAATTGCAATTCCTAATTTAGAAATTGATAGTTAATGTGAACCTCACCACCCAAATAAGCTATTTGGATGGAGCTTCTTTTCAAGACTTCGTATACATTGTAGCAGTATAGTACTAGCTTGATTTAAGTGTAGTTTGGTAATTAAGTTTTTGCACCTGTTAATACAGGCAACCCTTATACACTAGGGGTAGTCCACATACCCATTATACTCCAGAGTACTATCTCTTGCTTCGCAATTCACCTTGTCCGTTACCAATTAATTGGTTTCGGAATACATTTAGAAGCTCATGCTTTGAATATTTTACTTGGTCAAAGACTAGTGACCAAAACTTCATATATTCACTTGTCGTTTAACAAGGCGTGGATTCCTTTTAATTAGAATACACTTTAAACTTTTAACCTTGTTAAGGATATTATATCACATGTTCTTCTTTTGAACAAGTGTTTATTGATGAAAAACCGTCTAAATTCATCTCCACCCAATGCATAGCTTCGATGGAGTGTTCTTTAGACAATTAATAAATTTAATACTACATATAAAAATAGGTAGGTGTAGTTATATTTTTGTTAAAGCATATAGTGACAATGATTTATTAATGTTTAGGAATATATAATTAACGCTTTGGAAATTAATTGAAAGGAAAAATTATGAAAAAAAATACAAATAGTATAACGATATTTGATTATAAATCTCAACATATTAAAAAAGATAGAAGTGATTTGATAGAATCTTCAAAAATTTTCATGGATTATATATTTCAGTTTATTACCAAGAAGAATTTCATTATAATTTTAACTGATGCTGATGCAAATGTTATTCATATAGTTGGTGGTGAGTATTTAACTAAAAAATTTAAAAAAGATTATAATTTCGGATTAGGAAATCAATTTTCAAAAAAATTTATAGGTGAAACTGCAATAAATTTATCATTATCTTCAAAAAAACCTGTGAAATTTTGTGGTGAAGAACATGAAAATGCTGACCATCACGAATTGTCATGTTATAGTGCACCAATTTTAATTAATGGTGAAATACTAGGAGCATTGTGTATTACAGAACGGAATAAAGAATTTAATAAAAATGCACTAGGTATGGTTATCGCTTCCGCTAAAGGAATAGAAAATCAAATCTATAATAAAAGGCGTGCTGATAAAATTGCAGAGCAATCAAAATATCAAAATGCTATTGTAGAAAATATTAAAGAAGCATTTTTAACGATAGATAATAAAGGTGTTTTAACATATATGAATCAGAAGGCTGCAGAAATGTTAGCTTTTGATATAGAAGAAAGTGTTGGAAAAAGCATTAGTGAATTAGTTCCATTTAAACCAATAATTCTTGAGGTTTTAGAAACAGGGAAAGGATATGTAGATAGAGAATATGTATTAACTAATAATGTGGGTAAAAAATTACATTTGTTTAAAACTGCCATTCCAATTAGAGATAAAAATGGTAATTTAACGGGTGTAATAGATATTTTTAGAGAAATAGGAGATATTAAAAAGATTGTAAATAAGATGATTGGAGCAAAAGCCAGTTTTGAATTTGATGATATAATTGGCGAAACGCCAGCATTTAGAAAATGCATAGAGAAAGCAAAAAAAGCTGCCAGAAGTTCATCAAATATTTTAATACAAGGTGAATCTGGCACAGGAAAAGAACTTTTTGCGCAATCAATTCACAATTATAGTACAAGAAGGAATAAACCATTTGTTGCGATTAATTGTGCTGCTATTCCAAGAGAATTAATTGAGAGCGAATTATTTGGGTATGCAAAAGGTTCGTTTACTGGTGGAATGAAAGGTGGACGACCTGGCAAATTTGAATTAGCTGACGGCGGAACTATTTTTTTAGATGAAATTGGTGATATGCCAATAGATGTTCAAGCCAAATTATTAAGAGTGCTTCAGGATAAAAAAGTTATGAGAGTTGGCGGTGATAGTATATTTAATGTAAATGTTAGAATTATTGCTGCTACAAATAAGAATCTTTATGAAGAAGCAAAAAATAATAATTTCAGATGGGATATTTATTATAGGTTAAATGTTTTGGGAATTAATATTCCGGCATTAAATGAAAGGAAAGAAGATATACCACTAATAGTAAATAAATTAGTTTCAAAAATTAATAAACGATTAGGAACCGATATTGAGGGTATGAATAATGAAGTAATTGATATTTTAGAGAAACATTCGTGGAAAGGAAATGTTAGAGAACTTGAAAATGTGGTAGAGCGTATGATGAATATATGTACGAATGATAGAATTGGTTTAGAACATTTACCTGATGAATATATGGAAATAGAACCGAAAATAGAACCGAAAATAGCGGAAATAGAAAATTATAAAGTTAGAACTTTTGAAGAGGCCGAAAAAGAAATTATAAGTAATGCAATTGAATATTTTAAAGGAAATATTGCAAAAACGTCAAGGAGTTTAAAAATAAGTAGGAATACACTATATAATAAAATGAAAAAATATAAAATAAACATGTAAATAACAAAAGTGTCCTAAATTTAAACAATAGTTTAATTTTAGGACACTTTGCTAATAAGCTCTAAGTTTCAATGCTCTTTAACATAAAAAAAATAACATGCTCAAATATAGAGCATATATGTTGTGTTATAATCTTTTTTGATTTTTTCTTGAAAGCCGTCCAAATACTAGAATACTGATAATATCCAGGTATTGGCACATAAGTTGCATATATATAGATATAAATGAATGTTTATGTATAATGATATGTCACTTGGAGGTGATTAGAGTGAATAAAGAATTATATTCTCAATTTTATAAAACAATGTTTAAAATAAGAACATTTGAAAAAAGGATTGAAGAGTTTTCTATGAAAGGAGAGGTACCTGGGTTTGTTCATCTGTATATTGGGGAAGAGGCTATAGCTACGGGAGTTTGCGCAAACTTAACTAAGAATGATTATATACAAAGTACACATCGAGGTCATGGTCATACTATTGCAAAAGGTGCAAAAGTTGATAAAATGATGGCTGAGTTATTTGGAAAGAGAACTGGGTATTGCAAAGGAAAAGGTGGATCGATGCATATTGCAGATTTTAGCGTTGGGATGCTTGGAGCAAACGGGATTGTAGGTGGTGGATTTACTTTAGCTACAGGTGCAGCTTTAGCAGAAAAGATAAAAGGGACAAACAATGTTTCTGTTGTATTTTTTGGGGATGGTGCTTCTAATCGCGGAACGTTTCATGAAGCGTTAAATATGGCTTCTGTCTGGAAATTACCCGTGGTTTTCGTATGTGAAAATAACGAATGGGCATCGACAACACCATATTTAACAACAACATCTGTTAAAGATATTTCTGATCGAGCTGTAGGGTATGGAATTCCAGGCGTAATAGTAGATGGAAATGATGTAGAAAAAGTTTATGAGGAATCTGCAAAAGCAATCGAAAGAGCAAGAAAAGGTGAAGGACCTAGCATTGTTGAAATGAAGACTTATAGAATAAAAGGTCATTTTGTTGGTGATCCTGAAATGTATAGAACAAAAGATGAAGTAAAAGAAAGATTTGAATTAACTGATCCGATAAGAAGATTTAAGGAAAAGGTATTATTAGAAGGTGTTTTAAGCGAAAATGAAATTAATAAGATGGAAGAAGAGATAATAAAAGAAATTGATGATGCTGTTAAATTTGCTATGGAAAGTCCATTTCCGAGTGAAGAAGAACTCTTTGAAGATTTGTATGTGGATTAGGAGGTGATATTATGAGAGAGATTACATTTGCTGAAGCAACTCTGGAAGCTATGAAAGAGGAAATGGAAAAAGACGATACGATTTTTATTATGGGAGAGGATCTTGCTAGGCAAGGCGGAATATTTGGTCAATTTAAAGGATTGCCAGAGATGTTTGGAACCGAACGGATTATTGACTCACCAATTTCTGAAACTGCAATTGTAGGAGCTGTAATTGGAGCTGCATTAGCAGGGATGAGACCAATAGCTGATATGCATTTTGCTGACTTTATGGGTATAACTATGGATGAAATATTTAACCAAATGGCAAAGATACGATATATGTTTGGAGGTCAAACTATAGTACCTATGGTAATACGTGCTCCAGATGGATTGATACGTTCTGGCGCTGCACAACATTCGCAGAGTATTGAAGCATGGTTTAATGGTATTCCAGGAATAAAAGTTGTAGCTCCATCAAATCCTGCAGATGCTAAAGGATTATTAAAGGCTGCAATTCAAAGCGATGATCCTGTTATTTTCTTTGAAAATAAAGATTTGTATAGGCAATCTGGCGAGGTGCCTGAAGACGAGAATCTCATTGTACCAATTGGAAAAGCAAAAGTTGTTAAAGAAGGAAATGATGTTACAATTGTTTCATATTCTATAATGATGAAAAAAGCTTTAGAAGCATCTGAAATTTTAGAAAAAGAAGGGTATAGTGTTGAAGTGGTTGATTTAATTACTTTATCGCCTTTTGATGAGGAAACAGTTATTGAATCTGTTAAAAAGACTCATAGATTACTTATTGCACATGAGGCAGTTAAAAGAGGTGGACTTGGCGGAGAAATTGCAGCTGTAATTGCTGAAAAAGCAATAGATTATTTAGATGCTCCAATAATTAGAGTAGGAGCTAAATTTACTCCAGTTCCATTTAGTCCAACATTAGAAAACGCGTATAGACCAAAAACTATAGATATAGTCAATGGTATAAAAAGTATGTTTTAATTAAAATTAGGGAGGATTAAAAATGAAAAAAAATTTAGTTTTATTATTGGTTATGTTAATGGTTGTATCGGTATTTTCAATTGCATGTTCTGCTAAGACTGAGGAACCAGCGCCAGCACCATCTGATAGCGAACCTGCTGCAGAAGAAGCAACAGTTGAATTTCCAGCGATGAGTCTTAATATGAGTGTTTCTACATCAGATTCATCGTCATGGTATGAAGGAGCTGAGAAATTCAGTGAATTAGTAAGTGAAAAAACTGGTGGGAAAGTAGATATTACTGTTTATCCAAATGAACAATTATCAAGTGGTAGTCAAACAAAAGGAATTGAGCAGTTGCAGAATGGTATCACTGATATATCGTTCCATTCAACAATTATCTATTCTATATTAGATCCGAAATTTGGTGTTGTATCTTTACCATGGTTACTACCAAATGAAGAAGCTGTTGATAAAGCTTTAGCTGGTCCGGCTGGAGCGGCAATAAATGAAATACTTATAGAAAATAATATTCAACCATTAGGATTTGGAGAAAATGGTTATAGACAAATTACTAATAATAATAAAGAAATAAAGAGCCCAGCTGATCTTGAAAATATGAAAATTAGAATTCCTGGAATAAATATGTATATTGATTTATTTAAAGAATTAGGTGCAGATCCGACTGCTATGAATTTTTCTGAAGTATTTACATCATTACAGCAAGGAACAATTGATGGACAAGAAAATCCGCTTCCAATTATAACATCTAGTAAATTATATGAAGTTCAAAAGTATATTTCGCTTTGGAATTACTCATATGATCCAATTATTTTAGGAGTAAATAAAGATTTGTTTGATAGTATGAGTCCGGAATTACAAAATATTTTTGAAGAAGCAGGACAAGAAGCATGTGCATATCAAATTAAAATTAATAGAGAAGAAGGCGCTACTGCAGTTGGATTCTTAAAAGACCAAGGAATGACTGTTACTGAATTATCTGCAGAAGAAATTGCAGCATTTCAAGAAAAAATGATTCCAATTTATGAAAAATATGAAGATGTAGTTGGAAAAGATTTATTAGATACTTTTAGAGATGCTATAAAATAAAATGGTTATTGTGTTGTGATGTGGTAAAATTGCCACATCACAATTTATAGGTGGTGATTATATGATTAAGTTTTATGACAAAATAGAGAAGGTTTTTAAATGGATTTTAATTGCTAGTCTTTCAATTATGGCAATTTTGAATTTTTCAAATGTACTTTCAAGGTATTTATTACATGCATCTCTTTCCTTTACAGAAGAAGTAACAACAAATTTATTTGTGTACAATACATTTATAGGTGCCGCAATAGGGGCACGTCATGGAGGACATTTGGGGCTTTCAGTAATTAGTGATCGATTATCTCTTAAAGCTAGTAGAAATATGATATTTTTTGCTAATGTTGTTTCAGCAATGTTATTTGCAACTTTGATATATTTCGGTTACGGGATGGTTAAATCACAATTTATTTATGGACAAACAACAGCTGCTTTAGGATTACCGGAATGGTGGTTTGGAATGGCAATTCCTGTAGGTTCTTTGTTTATAATGTTTAGTTTTGTGGTGGCTGGTTATGAAACATTAACGAAGGGAGAGGTATGATGGGGTCAGTAGGGATTTTATTATTTACGCTTTTCGCTTTATTATTACTTTTAAACATTCCAATAGCTGCATCACTTGGATTAGCATCAGTCATTACTATGTATGTGTTTAATTTACCTGTAAAAGTTTATTCGTATACAATGTATGCTGCTACAGCAAAATTTACACTTTTAGCAATTCCTTTTTTTATTTTAGCAGGAATGATTATGGAAAAAGCTGGTATATCGAAAAGGCTTATAGATTTTGCGAATAAAGCAGTAGGTCATATGAGAGGTGGACTTGCTATTGTATCTGTACTTACATCATCATTTTTTGCAGCAATCTCTGGATCTGGTCCGGCGACAGTCGCGGCATTAGGAAGCATCCTAATTCCAGCAATGGATGAGGAGGGATATGACAAAGGAATGGCATCTGCATTATTGGCTTCAGCTGGAGCAATTGGAATAATTATTCCTCCAAGTATTGCATTTGTTGTATATGGTGTTGTTGCTCAAGTTTCAATTGGTAAATTATTTATTGCAGGAATTGTTCCAGGGTTATTATTTGGAATATCATTAATTGCAGTTAGTTTAATAGTTTCTAAAAAATATAAATTAAAGAAACACGATGTGGCTACTCCAAAAGAGTTATTTGATTCTTTTAAGGAATCTTTCTGGGGATTATTGACACCATTCATTATTTTAGGTGGTATTTATGGTGGAATATTTACTCCTACTGAAGCTGCAGGTGTTGCAGTATTTTATGGTTTGTTTGTAGGATTTTTTATTTATAAAGAATTAAAACTGAAAGATTTAGGAGAACTATTGGTTAATGCTTCAGTTAGTTCAGCAGTTGTTATGTTAATAGTATCATCAGCATCTGTATTCGCATGGATAATAACTACTCAAGGTATTGCATCAAAAATTGCGGCAGCTGTTATGGCAGCAACTTCAAATAAAATTGTAATTTTATTAATGATTAATATAATTTTGCTTGTTGCGGGGATGTTCATTGATGCAATTAGTGCATTTTATATTTTGTTACCAATTTTTATTCCGATATTAAATACTATTGGTGTTGATTTAACTTTATTTGGTGTTATTATGACTGTGAATTTGGCAATTGGTCAAGTTACACCGCCGGTAGGAGTAAATCTTTATGTCGCCTGTGGAATAGCGGATATTAGTTTATCTAGAATATCGAAATCTGTAGTACCGTTTTTAGTTGCTTCCATTATCGCATTAATGTTTATTACATATATTCCAGCAATCTCGCTTTGGCTGCCTAATTTATTAGGTTTGTAATATAAAATGAGTTATACATATCAAACTGGAATGAAAGGTAGAATAATTTTTGCGAGAATTTTGCCGGGAAGCGAATTAATTGAGAGTATTAAAAAAATTTGTGCAGAAAACAATATTGAAATTGCATATATAAGTACTTGTATAGGAAGTTTAGAAAAAGTTTCTTTTGTATATGCAATAAAAGATGAAAAACAATATTACAAAATAAAATATCATGAACCAGTAGTGATGGTAAGACCAATAGAATTTTTAGGAGCGCAAGGCATTATTGTAAGAGATAGCAATGATGAATATCAGGTACATTTTCATGCTCAATTTAGTGATGAAAATATGGATGTGTATGGCGGTCACTTATTGGATTCGGGGAATATTGTATTAGCGACTATTGATTTAGTATTGAATGAAATTATCGATGTGAAAATTAAGAGAAAGTATCATAAAGCTAGTGGTTTTAGTTTTTTTGAACCTACTGATAAGGAGTGAATAATATGGCAAATATCATGTTGATGCCAAAACTTGGTCTTACAATGGTAGAAGGAAAAATTGGTAAATGGTTAAAGCAAGAAGGAGATTTAGTATTACTAGAAGAACCATTATTACAAGTTGAAACGGATAAAATAGTAAGTGATGTGAATGCTACTTTTGAGGGAACCTTATTAAAAATTATTTCAGAAAGAGGTGATAAAACTAAGGTTAAGGAACCTATCTGCATTATCGGAGAAGCTGGTGAAGATATTTCTGAACTTTTAGTTGATAATAGTGGAATAGCAGAAAGTAATTTGGAAGTAACGAAAGTAAAAAAAATAGAAAAAAAAGAAAAAAAAGAAAAAAATATAAAGGTTGAAGGTGATATTTTAGCTTCTCCTTTAGCTAAAAAACTTGCAAAAGATAAGGGTTATGATTTAAGTAAAATTAATGGAACAGGACCAAATGGAAGAATAGTTGAAAAAGATATACTGATGTATAAAGGCAATGTTAAGGCAACGCCAACTGCAAGAGTGCTTGCAAATAATTTAGGTGTTGACATTAACAACATTAATAAGTCAAGTAGAATTGTGAAACAGGATGTATTTAATGAATATGATAAAAATTCGAAATTAAATGGGTTTGATTTAATCGAAGAAGTAGTCGAGATGTCTCAAATGCGTAAAATTATATCTGAGAGAATGTTTGATAGTTGGCAAACGTCTCCAGCAGTTACTTATGAATTAAAAGTTGATACAACTATGTTGAAAAAATTTAAAAATCAAATTTCTCTAAAGCATAAAGTGACATATACAGATTTGATTGTTAAAATTGTTTCTAATGCACTAATTGAATTTCCTATATTAAATTGTAGTATTGATGGTGATAGTATTATAATGAGAAATTTTACAAATATAGGAGTGGCTGTTGCACTTGATGAAGGGTTAATTGTACCGGTTGTTAAATATGCTAATCTTATGGGTTTGGGTGAATTATCAAATAAAATTAAATCTTTAGTAATTAAATCTAAAAATAATGAGTTAGAAATGGACGAATTACAGGGTAGTACATTTACAGTTACTAATTTAGGAATGTATGAAATGAATTCTTTTTCTCCGATAATAAATCAACCGGAAGTAGCTATTTTGGGGATAACTGCAATAAAAGATGAAGTTGTTGTAAAAGATGGACAAATGGTTATTTTACCAATGATGAATTTATGTTTAACTGCAGACCATAGAGTTGTTGATGGTGCTATTGCGGCAGAATTTATGTCAAGATTAAAAGAAATAATTGAAAATCCTGCACAATTATTGTTGTAGGAAATGGAGGTTGCTATGCGAATTGTAGTATTAGGTGGAGGACCTGGGGGATATGTTGCTGCTATACGAGCAGCTCAACTTGGTGCTGAAGTAACAATCATAGAAAAAAATAAAATTGGTGGTACATGTCTTAATATTGGATGTGTTCCGACTAAAGTTTTACTACACACTGCTGAGATGATTGAAAATTTGAATTGTGCAGAAGATATTGGTATAAAATTTGATAAGTTTACTTTTGATTGGGATAGAGTTATGAATAGAAAAATTGAAGTTGTAAATCAATTAGTAGATGGAGTTAAGGGTTTGCTTATTTCAAATAATATTGAGATTATTATTGGCTTGGGAGAATTTAATACGGATAAATCTATAATCATAACTAATGGTGAAGAATGCGGAAAAATTATTGAATTTGATGCTTGTATAATAGCTGTTGGTAGCGAATCATCAATAATTCCTATAAAAGGAATAAATTTAGAGGGCGTTGTAACAAGTGAAGAAGCATTATCGTTTAAAGAAATCCCTGGTAAAATGTTAATTATAGGCGGTGGTGTTATCGGATCTGAATTTGCTGAAATATATTCTGCATTTGGTTCGAAAGTTACAATAGTGGAAATGGCAGATTCAATACTTCCTATGATAGATAAAGAGATCGTTTCGATTACTAGAGAAAAATTACTTAGTAAAAATATACAGATTATGGAAAGTGCAAGAGTCTTAGAAATTTATAAGAAAGATTCATTGATTGTAAAAGTTGAATTTGAGGACGAAATTATAGAGGTTGATGCAGATAAAGTATTAGTAGCCGCTGGTAGAAAAGCTAATACAGATTCAATAAAATTTGAGAAAATCGGTATAAAGTCAAATCGTGGAATGATTAACGTTGATACAAATATGAGAACAAATTTGAAAAACATATATGCGGTAGGAGATTGTAACGGTGGGATAATGTTGGCTCATGTAGCTTCTGCTGAAGGAATAGTTGCTGTTGAAAATATAATGAATATAAAATCTGAAATTGATTTTAAAACAATTCCATCTACTATATATACAAAACCAGAAATTGCTTCTGTAGGGATGGATGAGGCGGAAGCAATAAAAAAAGGATTAAAGGTCAACGTTGGAAGATTTCCTCTTATGGCAAATGGAAAATCATTGATAATGGGCGAAGAGGGACTTGTTAAAATAGTTGCGGAACGCGAGACTGAAGAAATCTTAGGAGTGCAAATTATAGGACCTCGTGCAACTGATATTATTGCAGAAGGGGCACTTGCTATACGACTTGAAGCAACTGTAAATGAATTAATTACTACAATACATGCTCATCCTACTGTTTCTGAGAGCGTTATGGAAGCGGCAACTAATGTATTTGGACATGCGATACATTTACCGAGATAATGTATAATTATTAAAAAAATGAATCCCTAATATTGGGATTTTATTTTTTTAGTTTACGAGGAGAATATTATATGAAATTTATTAGAAATAATTCATTGAATCCATATTTCAATATTGCTTTAGAAGAATATTGCTTAGAAAATAAAGCGAATGATGAAAATTTCTTTATAATATGGAGAAACAAACCTTCAATAATTGTAGGTAGGCATCAAAACATTTTTCAAGAAATAGATTATGAATATATAAAAAAAAAAATATATTAATTGTAAGAAGAATTTCTGGTGGTGGAACTGTTTATCATGATTTAGGGAATGTAAATTATACATTTATATTTAATAGAAATGACAACAACATTAATTATGAAATTCATAATTGTAAAATAATGGAGGCTTTATCTACTTTAAACATTAAAACTACTATGTCGAAAAGACATGATATACTGCTAAATAATAAAAAGATTTCTGGAAATGCCCAGCGAATACATAAAAATCATGTATTACACCATGGGACAATTTTATTTGATACCGATTTAGAAAAATTAGAAAAATCACTTGATGTAAAAGATAAAGTTATTTATTCAAAGGCAACAAAATCCGTAAGAAGTCAGGTAACAAATATTAAAAAAAATATGCGCGAAGAGATGGATACAGAAGAATTTCAAGAAAGACTTATTAAAATTTTATCAAATGATTATCGAGATGATGAAATATTATTGACTAATGAAGATTTTGTTAGAATAAATAGAAAAACGGAAGAGAAATTTAGAAAATGGGAATGGAATTACGGAGAATCTCCAAAATTTACTGTTAATAATCACATTGAAAATACTAGTGGGATATGGGATGTAGAAATAATTGTTAAAGATGGATTAATATTGGAATGCAATGTAATAAAAAATGGAAAAGAAATGTTATATAATTTAATTGGATTACGATATGAAATAGATATTTTAGATGTAACTATTTATGAATTGACAAAAAAAGATATTTATTGCTTGTTTTTCAAAAAATGAGTTTATCATCATGCATTAAGGCATGGATGATTAAACTCACTTATGCTATAATTTTCGGAAGCTTGTACGCTTCCGTTTATTTTTTTATAATACTTCATCAAGATAATCTAAAATATCTTCAAAAGTTTCAATTTTTTCAGCTATTTCATCAGGTATTTCAATATTAAATGCATCTTCAATTTCCATGATTATTTCAACTGCATCTAGCGAATCTGCATTCAAATCAGTTGCTAAATTTGATTTAAGATTGATTTCCTGATCCGTATCTCTTCCAATCTGTAAATTAATAATTTCTTTAACGATTTCTTGTGTTGTTTTTTCCATTTTTTCTCCTTTTTTTATATGTTTTCTAGAAATACATCTAAATCACTTAATTCTTCGTAAAGTTGATTTATGTTTTTTTCTAATTCTGAGTTTTCGCTGTTAATGCGTTTAACTTCTATCCCATTTGAATAGACTTCTTCTTTACAAAGTAATTGTTCGTTAGAACTTAAATTTTGTTCTAAATTTTCAATTTCTTCAAGAATTTGTTCCATTCTTTTTTTCATTATTTTCACTTTTTTCTTTTCTTCTTTTTTTAATTGCATTTCTTTTTTTTGCTCAGTTTTTGTTTTTGTAGGTGCGATATCTTTTTTAAAAAGTTCTTTATTTATTTTTTTCTTTTCGATATAGTAATCATAATTTCCTAAATAAGTTTTAATATTGTTTTTACTGAAATCAAAAGTTTTATTAGTCACTTTATTTAGGAAGTATCTATCATGAGATATGATTAATAAAGTTCCGTCATAATTGTTAAGTGCTTGTTCTAATACTTCTTTTGACTTAATATCAAGATGGTTTGTAGGCTCATCGAGTAAAATGAAATTTGAATTTGTTAAAATTAGCTTTAGTAATGATAAACGACCTTTCTCTCCACCGCTTAGCGAATCAATTTGCTTAAAAACATCATCTTCTTTAAAAAGAAACGCTCCAAGTTTACTTCTGATTTCCGTATTAGTAGCCTTAGGAATAACTTCAAGTATTTCATTAAATACAGTATTTAATGGATTAAGTTTTTGTTGTTCTTGATCAAAATATCCAGTAAAAACATTGTGCCCGTGTTTAACTTCACCACTACTTTGTGAAATCTCATTTAAAATGATTTTGAAAAGCGTAGTTTTACCGATTCCGTTTGGACCAATTAAACCAATTTTTTCGCCTTTAAATATTTCGAAATTTAAATTTTCAAATAATAGCTTGTTAAACGACTTCGATAAATTTTCAACTTTTAAAACTTCTTCACCGCTTTTTATCGTTGGTGAAAATCGCATTTTCATGGATTCACTAAAAACAGATGGTTTGTCGAGAACTTTAACTTTAGCTAGCATTTTTTCTCTGCTTTGAGCCCTTTTTACAAGTTTTTCGGTTCCGTGACCTTTAAAACGTCTTATTATTTCTTCTTGCTTTTTAATATCCTTTTGTTGTTTTTCAAAAGCTCGTGTTTGAACATCAAGTATACTTTTTTTATAAAGTTGAAAATCAGAATAAGTTCCGTCATGTTCAATTAATTTTTGATTTTCAATTTCAAATATTTTTGTTGAAATTTTATCCAAGAAATATCTATCATGAGTAATTGTAATAACTGTATTTGGATAATCAATTAAATAATTTTCTAACCAAGTAGTAGTAGCTAAATCTAAGTGATTGGTGGGTTCGTCTAGTAGCAGTATATCTGGTTCGCTTAATAATAATAATGCAAGTTGAAGTCTTGATTTTTGACCACCACTTAAAATATTGATTGAATTACTGTATTCTTCTTGAGTGAATCCTAGTCCATTTAATACACCTCTAATTTTACTTTTATAAGTATATCCACCTTTTCTTTCAAAAAGATCAAGATAATCTGAATATTCATTTAGAAGATCAATATCATTTGAGTTTGCTGAAATTTTCTCTTCATATATATGCAGTTGATCTTCGAGTTCGATTAGTTCATTAAACGTAGGAAGACATGCTTCATAAATAGTTTGATTATTGTTATAATTATTTTTTTGTTTTAAATAGCCAAGTTTTTTATCTTTTGATAAAAAAACGTTACCATCATCATACGGAATTTCACCAGTTATGATCTTGAAAAGGGTAGTTTTTCCACAACCGTTATCACCAATTAATCCAACTCTTTCTTTTTCATTCAAGCTAAAACTTATTTTATTTAGTATTAAATCTACACCGTAATATTTTGTAATATTTGAGCATGAGATTGATATCATATTTTCTCCTATCTATATCATCATCATACAGTTTATTAATATATTATTGTCTTGTCAATAATATAATTATAAAATTTCATAATATTTCATAATAAAAAAATATATGCTAAGTTAACGGATTATTCTTGGATCTTCTTTGGTCAGTTTGATTGACAGTTGTGATTTTCTATGTTAAGTTATTAAAAAAGAATAATAATCCCTTTCTTGTCCGAGAGACACTATGAGATTAACAGTTTACAACCTCTTTGGGATTATTGCGTTTAAAAGAGGTTTTTTGTTTGGAGGGAAAATGAATATACTTATTAAAAATGGTTATGTAATTGATCCAAAAAATAATTTAGAAGGATATTATGATATTTTTATTGAGGAAGGATTTATTTCTAAAGTAAATCAAAATATTGATATCCAAAATTGTGAAATAATTGATGCAAAAGGGAAGATGGTGTGTCCGGGATTTGTTGATGCTCATGTGCATTTAAGAATTCCGGGTTTTGATTTCAAAGAGGATTTAATATCTGGAACAAAAGCAGCACTTAGAGGTGGAGTTACTTCTGTTGCAGCAATGCCTAATACAAAACCGGTTATTGATACTGTAAATAAATTGAATGATGTAAAAAGAAAAATTGAAGAAGAAGCACTTATTGAAGTGTTTCCGATAGTTAGTGTCACAAAAGATCAAAAGGGGAAAGAATTAGTTGATTTTAAAAAGTTTGAAACTGAAACTGTTGCTTTTTCAGATGATGGAATGCCTATTATGGATAAAGTTGTTTTAGAAAAAGCATTTGAAAATTTACCTAATTCAGCGTTAATCATATCTCATTGTGAAGATTTCAGTGTATCAAAATTATATACTGATGGACCATGGCCGTGTATTGGTGAATCTAAAATGGTAAAACGAAATGTTGAAGTTGCAAAAAAATATAATAAAAGGATTCATATTGCTCATATTAGTTGTAAGGATTCTCTTGATCACATTGTTGAAGCTAAAAATAATGGAACAAAAGTAACTTGTGAAGTTACGCCTCATCATTTTTCGCTTTCAAAAGAAGAAGTAAATATAAAAAGCACATATGCTAAAGTAAATCCACCAATTAGATCAAAAGAGAATTTAAATGTTATCATTGAAGGTATTAAAAATAATCAAATAGATATTATTGCAACTGATCATGCTCCGCACGAAAAAGCAAGTAAGGAAGTTGAATATCAAAAAGCATCAAATGGAATAAGTGGAGTTGAAACGAGTTTTTCTTTAGCTTATACTAATCTTGTAAAAAAAGAAGAAATTGAACTTTCAAAAATAATTGCTATGATGACTTTTAAACCAGCCGAGATATTAAAGATTAAAAGAGGAAGTATAGGCGTAGGAGATATAGCAGATGTTGTAATTATAGATTTGAATAAAAAATGGAAAATTGAAGCTGATAAATTTGCGTCAAAAGGTAAAAATACACCTTTTGATGGCTATGAAGTTTATGGTGAAGTTGAAATTACTATAAAAAATGGAATTATTAAATTTAAAAGGGGTGGAAAATATGAATATTAATCAATTGCAAAAGAAAATTATTGATAAGAAATCGCCTGTTGTAGTTGGATTAGATCCGAGGCTTGAAAAAATACCTGATGAATATAAAAAAGATGGTAAAATTTCTAAGGCTTTATTTGATTTTAATAAAGATGTTATTGATGGGATTTATGAAATTGCACCTGCTGTAAAATTACAAATTGCTTTTTATGAAAAATATGGAATTGAAGGTTTAAAAGCGTACTCAGATACAAAAAAATATGCAAAAGAAAAAGGACTATTTGTAATAGGTGATATTAAGCGTGGAGATATTGGATCAACTTCACAAGCGTATTCAAATGGTCATCTGGGAAATGTTGTTTATAATGGAATAAAAGTTGATGATTTTGAAGTTGATAATGTAACTGTTAATCCATATTTAGGTGAAGATTGTATAAATGAATTTATAGAAGATATTGATAAATATGATAAAAGCATTTTTGTTTTAGTTAAAACATCAAATAAATCATCAAAACAGATTCAAGATATTAAGAAAGATGATGTTACAATATATGAAAGAGTTGCTGGAATAGTAAATGTAATGAACTCAAAATATGATGAAAACTACGGACCTGTTGGTGCTGTAGTCGGTGCAACATATCCGAGTGAAATGATTTCGTTAAGAAAACAAATGAAAAATGCGTATTTTCTTGTGCCAGGTTACGGAGCGCAAGGTGGAGGAGCAAAAGATGTAGTTAATGCATTTAATGAAGACGGGCTTGGTGCAATAGTAAATTCTTCTAGAGGGATAATATTTAACTATGAAAAAATAGGTTCCACTGTAAAAGAAGGTGCAAAACAAGCTGTACTTGAAATGAATAAAAAAATTAATGCTGAACTTGAAAAAGCGAATAAAATATATTGGAAGTAGGATTATATGAAATTTTATGGAAAAGTAAAAGTAAAAAAAGTAGAATTTATGACTGAAGACGTGTTTAAAATGATTGTTGCTAGACCTGATAAAATAGATATTAAGCCGGGACAATTTTTCATGATTAAAAATGTGGAATTGTATCCGCTTTTGAATCGCCCGATAAGTGTGAGTTCATATAATGAAAAAGAAATTGAATTTGGAATTAAAATAGTGGGAACTGGAACTGAAAATTTTAGCAGATTAAGAGTGGATGATGAAATAATTTTAACAGGGGCATTAGGAAATGGCTTTGATTTAAAGAAAGAATATAAAAAAGTGCTTTTAATTGGTGGAGGAATTGGTGTTGAACCATTAAAAGGTGCGGCAATGGAACTAAATAAAATGGGTGTTTTTACAAAAATGTTTCTTGGTTTTAATAATGAGTGTTTTGATATAAATGTATTTAATGAAGTCTCAACCGAAGTTATAACATTTAGCGAAGTTGAAAATAAAGCTGATTATATGGGATATCCAACTGATATTTTAAAAGGTGAATTAGCAAAAGTTGATTATGATGTAGTTTTCACATGTGGGCCTAAAATTTTAATGAAGAAAGTTAATGAAATTTCAAAAGCAAATAATGTAGAAACACAATTGTTGTTAGAAGAAAGAATGGCATGTGGCATTGGAGCTTGTTTAGGTTGTACTTGTGAGACGGTAAATGGATATAAAAAAGTATGTCAAGATGGTCCTATGTTTTACGGTAATGAGGTGAATTTGAATGAATAATATTGATATGTCTGTAGATTTAAATGGCCTTAAATTAAAAAATCCAGTAACTGTTGCATCAGGCACGTTTGGGTTTGGAGAAGAGTATGCTGAATTTATTGATCTGAATCAGATTGGTGCAATTTCAGTAAAAGGCTTGACCCTAAAGCCTAAAGAAGGGAATCCGCCTCCAAGACTTTACGAAACACCAATGGGTTTATTAAACTCTATAGGATTGCAAAATCCAGGTGTTGAAGTTTTTATAAAAAAATATATTCCATATTTAAGGCAGTTTGATACTAAAATAATTGCAAACATTAATGGAGCAAATTTGGAAGAATACATGGAAATGGCAAGAATTTTAGATAAAGAAGATATTGATTCAATTGAGCTTAATATTTCATGTCCAAATGTAAAGGATGGAGGACTTGCTTTTGGGACAAATCCAGAAGTAGTTAGGAATATTGTAACTGAGATTAGGAATTGCACTTCAAAACACTTAATCGTAAAATTATCCCCGAATGTAACTGATATTAAAGAAATCGCTTTAATAGTAGAAGAATGTGGTGCAAATGCTATTTCGTTAATCAATACTGTTGCTGGGATGGCAATTGATATTGAAAAACAAAAAGCAGTAGTTGAAAGAAAAATAGCAGGATTATCTGGACCGGCTGTTAAACCTATTGCTATTAGGAAAGTATTTGAAGTTGCAAGTGTTGTAAATATACCGATTTTAGGAATGGGGGGGATATTAAATGGTAATGATGCGGTGGAATTTGCGCTTGCAGGAGCATCTGCAATAGCTATTGGAACTGGAAATTTCATTAATCCTAACGCTAGCATTGAAACTGTTGAAGGAATTAGAAGTTATTTGATGAGAAAAAAATACTCAAAATATACTAAAATTATTGGATTGGTTAAATAGAAATCGCTTATTAATGGTTTTACTCAAGGAGATATTTGAGTAAAACCATTTTTAGTATAATTAGAAATAATAATTAGTGATCAGATCTATTAAAGAAGCGAAGCAATTTGTTTAGGAAATATTGTATATAGTTATTGAGATTAATTGTTAGTATGAATATTCAGAAAAGTTTTACTTTATAAAAATATTTGACCCATAAGTTTCAAAATGGTATTATCAAATAGTTCTAAGGAAAAGCAGTTGAATTGTCTTAAAAAAAAACTAAAAAAAAGATTTGA
>JAMOQG010000020.1 GCA_027064135.1 Peptostreptococcaceae bacterium
TCTGGTGGCAATAGCGAGAAGGTAACACCTGTTCCCATTCCGAACACAGAAGTAAAGCTTCTTAGCGCTGAAAGTACTTGGGCGGGCAACCCCCTGGGAGGATAAGACGCTGCCAGATGATAAAAAAATACAAAGTATTTGGTGAATATAGCGAGAAGGTAACACCTGTTCCCATTCCGAACACAGAAGTAAAGCTTCTTAGCGCTGAAAGTACTTGGGCGGGCAACCCCCTGGGAGGATAAGACTTTGCCAAATGATATAAATATGAAAAGACTAATATTAATTTATTGGTCTTTTTTTGAATCTGAATATTATTTCACAGAATAATGAAAATAAGTTTGACACTGCTTGATTTCATGTGTAAAATGATAATGGATGAATGTATACTAGTATTTGATTAACAAAGGGGAAATTATGAGTATTATGGATGAAAATAATAGTAAAAAATCATTAACAAATCTAATATTTGAAAAAATTAGAGATGATATTTTAAATGATAGATATAAACTTGGTGATAAACTAATTGAGGCAAAATTGGCTAATGAACTTAGAGTTAGTCGAACACCTGTAAGAGAAGCTTTGAAACAGCTAGAACTTGATGGATTGGTAGAAAGTATTCCTAATCGCGGTGTTATTGTTAAAGGGTTAACTGAACAAGATATATATGATATTTATTCAGTTCGAATTTCAATAGAAAGCATAGCAGCTGAATTAGCAGTTGAAAGAATGACTGATGATGATATAAAGGATTTAGAAGAAATTGTTGATTTAATGGAATTTTTTACATTTAAAAATGATCCAGAAAAAATATTTGATTTAAATACACAATTTCATGAGAAAATTTATATGGGAACTAAAAGTAGGTATCTTGAACATATTTTAAAAGATTTCCAAATATTTATAAAATCTACTCGTTTGGAATCTTTAAAATCAGAAGGAAGATTAGAAATTGCTTTAAAAGAACATAGAATGATTTTAGAAGCTTTTAAAACTAGAAATAAAGAAGATGCTAAGAAATATATAACTTTACATGTGAAATCTGCACAAAAAAATGTAAATAAAATGTTTATGAATAAATAGAAAATAATTTATATATCTAGTAGATTTGATTGAGTTTAAATGTTTATTAGATGTTTTATTGATTACTATTATTGAATTTGGAGAGATAATGATGATTGGAATATTTGATTCCGGAATGGGTGGTTTAACCGTATTAAAAGATGCACACGAATTATTACCTAATGAAGATTTTATATATTTTGGAGATTCAAAAAATGCACCATATGGGGTTAAAACTAAAAACGAAGTAATTAAATTATCAGATAACATTTGTCAGATGTTTATTGAAAAATATAATGTTAAAGCTATTGTGATTGCTTGTAATACTGCTACAAGTGCAGCTGTAAATATATTAAGAAAAAAATATGATATTCCAATTATAGGAATGGAACCAGCTATTAAACCTGCAATTGTAGATAATGGTGGTGGCAAAATAATTGTAATGGCAACTGAAATGACTTTAAAAGAAAGAAAATTTAATAATTTAATTAAGAAATTTAGGGATAATAATATTATAAAAGTTCCATGTTCAGAATTAGTAGATGTAATTGAAGATGGAAATTTTGAAAAGAAAAATTTGAATAGAATTATTGAAGAATGTTTAAATGATATTGAAAATATTGAATCAATAGTTTTAGGATGCACACATTTTATTTTTATAAAAAATTTATTGAATAAAAAATTTAAAAATAAAATTAAAATATTTGATGGTAATATAGGGACTATAAAAAATTTAAAAAGAATTTTAATAAAAAATGAAACTATTACTAATACAAATGATATAGGCACAGTTTTAATTGAAAATTCAGGTGAAATTGAAATTCTTAATAAATCAAAAGAAATATTTAAAAATTATGTAAAGGAATAAAAATGAAAAATTTAGAAATTCTCAGTAAGGAATTTATTGAAAAAGAGCTTAATTATATTGTTAAAAGTGGTTCATTATCTGAAAAAGAGTTATTAATTATAAAATTAAGATATGGTATTGAAAATAATCCAATGCCTTTAAGAAAAATTGCAAAAATTACTGAAATTAAGTTACGAAATATTAAAAAAGAAGTTTTAAATGCAGAAAGAAAAGTTTTCAATATTATTAAGAAAAAAATATAAGTTGAATTTATTAATAATTTGTGATATTCTAAGCTAAATACAAAATTGGAGACTAAGTAAATTTTATATTCATAGAAAGAGAGCTAATGTTTGGTGAGAATTAGTATGAATAAAAATTGAATCTACCTCCGTACGTTTGAGTAATATTAAACGGTTTGCATCCGTTATTGTGCTATAAAGTGAACTTATATGTTAAATTAGGTGGCAACACGGGTAACTCTCGTCCTTTTGTGGATGTGAGTTTTTTTGTTTTTGATAACATTTTTATAATAAAGGAGGAAATATGTTAGATATTAAAAGGATAAGAGAAAATTTTGATGAAGTTAATGATCTTTTAGAATTAAGAGGAAAAGATTATGATTTAAAAAGAGTGTTAGAATTAGACGATAAAAGAAAAGAAATTTTATCAGTATCTGAAACTTTAAGACATGATCAGAAAGTAAAATCTAAAGAAATTCCTAAGTTAAAAAAGGAAGGAAAAGATGTATCACAAGTTTTAAAGGAAATGGGAGAGTTATCTCAAAAAGTAAAAGATATGACAAATGAAGTAAAAGATATTGATGATGAGCTTTTAAAAGCTTTATTGGAAATTCCAAATACACCAAGTGATACAACTCCAAAAGGAAATTCAGATGAAGATAATATTTTAATTAAAACTAATGGTGAGCCAACAAAATTTGATTTTGAATCAAAAGCACATTGGGAATTAGGAGAATCTTTAGATATTATTGATTTTGAAAGAGCAGCTAAAATTTCTGGTGCTAGATTTTCAGTAATGAAAAATATGGGAGCAAGGTTAGAAAGAAGTGTACTTAACTTTATGCTTGACCTTCATACAGAAGAACACGGATATATGGAAATTTTACCACCATTTATGGTTAATAGAGATGCTATGATAGGAACTGGGCAATTGCCTAAATTTGAAAATGATATGTTTCATGTACCAGCAAAAGATATGTTTTTAATTCCTACTGCGGAGGTTCCTTTAACAAATCTTTATTCAAAAGAAATTGTTAATGAATCAGAGTTTCCAATGTATCGTACTGCATATACTCCGTGTTTTAGAAAAGAAGCTGGTTCTGCTGGAAGAGATACAAGAGGTCTTATTAGACAACATCAATTTAATAAAGTTGAATTGGTTAAATTTGTAAAACCAGAGAATTCTGAAAAAGAATTACAAAAATTATTATTAGATGCAGAAGATGTATTAAAAAAATTAAAAATTCCATATAGAGTAGTTCAATTATGTGGTGGAGACTTAGGATTTTCATCTGCAAAAACTTATGATATTGAAGTATGGATGCCAAGTTATAATAACTATGTTGAAATATCATCTTGTTCAAATTTCTTAGATTATCAGGCTAGAAGAGCAAATATAAGACTTAGAAGAGAAGATTCTAAAAATGTTGAATATGTTCATACATTAAATGGATCTGGTTTAGCAATAGGTAGAACTGTTGCAGCTATTATAGAAAACTATCAGAATGAAGATGGAACTATAACAGTGCCTGAAGTTCTTCAATCATATATGGGTGGAAGAAAAGTAATTAAATAAAATATTTTACTAAATAAAAAATCCCTTTTGCTAGCAGAAGGGATTTATATTGTGTGCCAGGCATGGCACTAATCTAGCTGGTGTAAGTCCAGTCACAGGTATTTACCACCAAGTGTAGTGAACCACAAGTTGGTATCAGTAACGGTATAGATGAAGG
>JAMOQG010000021.1 GCA_027064135.1 Peptostreptococcaceae bacterium
AAATGGAGCAGCTGATTTAGCATCAATTACTGATTTAACAGTAGCTGAAATTATTAATAGTGATTTAACATTACATGAAATTGCTGAAAATGAAAATGTTCTTGATGAATTCCACGCTTTAATTCTTGAAAAGAAAACAACTGAATTAAACGCTTTAGTTCCAAATGGAACTATTTCACAAGAAAAAGCAGATTTCATGCTTGATAGAATGACTAATGCTGATGGATCTCAATTACAAGAAAGATTGGGACAAAATTCTGCTAGAGGTAATGGTAGAGGCTTCAATAGAAAATAATATGACATTAAAAGATGATTTCCTATAATATGGAAATCATCTTTTATTTTAAATATTATTATAATTTTTTATAAATTGTTGCGTAATTACTAACCGCACTACCCCCAAAATTCAATGTTAAGCCATATTTTGGATTCTCTATCTGTTTGCCTATTGCTTTATTTAACAGTTGTCTAGTTGCCAATACAGCCATTGATACTCCTGTTGTTCCTACTGGATGTCCTTTTGCTTTTAAACCACCAGAAATATTAATAGGTAATTTTCCTCCAGGCATAACTATTTTATTATCTAGTACAGATCTTTCATTACCATTTTCAACTAATCCAATAGCTTCATATGCTAATAATTCTGCAATTGTAAAACAATCATGTACTTCAGCAAATGATAAATCATCTACTGTTATTCCTGCTTGCTCATATGCTTTATTAACAGCTACTTTAGCTCCTTCAAAATGAAAATTATCTCTTTTCTTAATTTCTAAATAATCTGTTGCTTGAACTATTGCTTTTATTTCTACTGCTTCTTTATCTGATTTTTTAGCAATATCTGTTCTTGTTAAAACAATTGCTGCTGCGCCATCTGATATTAAAGAACAATCATTTAAACGTAACGGATAAGCAATCATTGGATTTTTCTTATCAGGTAGGTTAAGAATATCTTCTGCAGTTACATTTAATGGTAAATGTGCATATGGATTTTCTAATGCATTTTGATAATTTTTAGCACTAATCATTGCTAAAATTTCACGCATTTCTTCTTCACTCTTATCAAATTTTGCCATATAACCTTTTGCAAACTCTGCAAATAATCCAGGAAAAGTCATTCCTTGACTTCCTTCTGTTTTCCAATTTGAAGCCATTGCTAAAACTTTCGTAATTCCTTTTGTATCTAAACTTGTCATTTTTTCTGCACCAATAACTAAAGCATAATCACAAGATCCTGCTTCTATTGCTTCTATTGCTGCTTTTATTGCTGCCGATCCAGAAGCACATGCATTTTCAACTCTTGTTGCAGGTGTAAATCTTAATTTTTCATCAATTTCTAATGCAGTTGGCGCTATATGTTCTTGATTATTAAATCCTCCACCACTATAGTTTCCAACCCAAATACCACCTATATCAGTTGTATTTACTCCACTATCTATTAATGCTTCTTTCCCTACTTCTTTAATTAATTCATAAATATCTTTATCTAATTTCCCGAATTTAGTATGTGCAGTTCCAATAATACTAACAGACATTGTTCCCTCCTTATAAAAACACTCCTAGTAATAATTTACAAGGAGTGTTTTTTTTCTTTAAATAACCAATCCTCCATTAACTGATAATACATGACCAGTAACATAACTGGACATATCACTTCCTAAAAATAATGCTGCATTCGCTATTTCTTCTGGTTCACCTAATCTTTTAAGTAAAGATTTCTGTCTGATTGGATCTAAAACTTTATCTGGAACTGTTTTCATCATTTCTGTATTTACATAACCTGGTGCAATGGCATTAACTCTTATAATTGCACCTTTTCTTGTTAACTCTTTAGCCCAAGTCTTTGTCATTCCAATAACACCCGATTTAGTTGCTGCATAATTAGTTTGACCTACATTACCATATTCACCCACTATTGATGAAATATTAACTATATTTCCAAATCCCTGCTCAGTAAAAATTTCAGATGCAGATTGTGCCATATTGAAAACACCTTTTAAATTAACATTTATAACAAAATCCCACATATCTTCAGTCATTTTTGACATTAAAGCATCTTTAGTTACTCCTGCATTATTTACTAATATATCTATTTTTCCATATTTATTTTTCACATATTCATAAAATTCTTTTATTTGAGCCCTATCTGTCACATCACCTTTATAAAATTCTATTCCTTCTACAACTTTCTCAGATGGTACTATACTATAATTAATTACTTTAGCACCATTTTCAACATATTTTTTTGCTATTGCAAAACCAATACCTTGACTTGCACCTGTTATTACTGCAATTTTATTTTTTAACATCTATTTCCTCCTATAAAACTTCAATTGTTCTCTTTGTAGTTAAGAACCCTTTTACTATCATCATAAACATTTCAGGTTGTTCGTACATACTAGCATGTCCAGATTTATGAATAGTAATTCTTTTTGAATTTGCTATTTCTTTTTCAAGAACCATTTGCAAATTACTTGGAGTCAAAAAATCTTCATCCGCTGAAATTATCAAAGTATCTGCAGTAATCTTTTTCAATCGATTTACCACATTTAAATTTTCAGCGCTTATTACCAATCGACTAAATCCATCAAACCATTTTTGAGTTAATGAATCAGGTACTAACTTTAATCTCTTTACTATCCATTCACTATTATTTTCATAGAAAGTATTTGAGTAAATTAATGGAAAAGACTCTTCAAATAATTTTCCCCCATCATATTTTTTTGAACTTGTAAGCCAACTATCTCCAATAGATTTTAATTGTTTTGTTGTAATTGGAGTGGTATTTGCCAAAATCAACTTTCTAATCTTATCCCCAAGATTAATAGATAAAATCTGAGCAATTTCTCCTCCATAAGAAATACCTAGTATATCTAATTTTTCTAATCCTAAACTTTCAATAAATTTTTCAACAATTTTTCCAATATCTTCTTGAGAATATAAAGTCTTCAGTTCACCACTTTGCCCTTGATCTGGCAAATCTAACAATATAACTTTTGTATCCTCCAGATGCGGAATTAATTTCTGCCAACTCATTGTCGACATCATTATTCCATTTAAAATTAAAAGCGGGAATCCATCGCCATGGATTTCATAATATAATTCAACTGAAGCAATATTTATAAATGCCATTTAATTCTCCTTTATCACTTTAACTAATTCTTGCATATTGTCAATAAATGGGCTATGTCCAGAATTTTCAAAAGTAATAAGTTTTGCTTGATCTTTAAATAATTCTTTAATACCTTCTGCTTCTGTATAAGGAACAACTATATCTTTCTTTCCATGAATAATTACGATAGGCATTTTTATTTCTCTATAGCTACCATCACCTTTACCATATTCATTTGAATTATCTGTAATATTGAACCTTGTCAGACTATAATCTATATCTACTAAATTCTTTTGAGTTAACATATCTTTTAAATATATATCATATAAATCAGGTTCAGGAAAATTTTCATTATTATAAATCAACATATCCCAAATCATTTTGTAATATGAGACATCTTTATCTTTAAGTGCCTGTAATGCAGGAGCGACTTGAACAGCATCTTTCATAATATCTTCTTTTGTTAATAAAATTTCATTAAGAATCGGTTGTAAATTCTTATCTTTTTTATACATCGGATATCCCATAACTCCTACTGATTCTACTAAATATACTTTATTTATTCTTTCAGGCAACATTTTTGCCAAATACAAAGCTACTCCACCACCTGTAGACCATCCCAAAACATCAAAATCATTAAATCCAATTTGCTCTACAAAAAGTTTCAAGTCATTCGCTAGTTCTTCTAAACTATCAAAACTATTATTATAACTTGATTCTCCAAATCCTCTTAAATCAGGCGCAATAATTTCATAATCATTACTAATTTCATCCATTAAAATATTGAAATGAACGGAACTTGTCATATTTCCATGAATCAACAATAATTTCTTTCCACCAGTTCCAGCCTTTCTATACGCAATTATTTCTTCACCAATATTAATTTTTTCTAATGGATAATATTTCATAAAGTCCTCCTTTGTTCAATACTTCCCAATTTTTCTCATTATTTTCTTCATTACATATTATATTACAAAAATACTAAATAAACTTTAATTCTTTAGCTTGTAATAATAATTCATCCCTAAATTTTGGATGAGCAATATTAATAAGTAGCAGAACACGTTCACGTACTGAAGTCCCTTTCAGTGCTGCAATACCATATTCAGTTACAACATAGTCTACATCGTTTCGCGACAGTGTTACAAATGCCCCATGCTTAAGTCTAGGCACTATTTTAGAAATTTCTTCTTTTTCATTTGTTTCTTTATTTCTCACCATCGTAGTTGAATATAATGCAATAATCGATTTGCCACCTTCTGACATTTGGGCACCTACTGCAGTATCAACCTGCCCGCCCGTTCCAGAAAACTGTCTAGAACCAATCGATTCAGAACAACACTGTCCTGTTAAATCTATTTCAATTGTTGTATTAATTGATACCATTTTTTTATTCTGACTAATAACATATGGATTATTTACCCAATAGCCATCTTTAATCACAACTGCAGGATTATCATCAATAAAATCATATAGCTTCTTTGATCCTAGTGCAAACGTTGCAACCATTCTTCTATCATAAAAACCTTTTTTTAATCCTGTTATTACACCAGCCTTAGCTAAATCTACCATTCCATCAGTAAACATTTCAGTATGAATTCCTAAATCTTTTTTATCAAAAAGTTCTTTTGTAACAGCATTAGGAATTCCACCAATACCTAATTGAAGTGTAGATCCATCCTCAATAATATCTGCAATCATTTTCCCGATTTTCTTATCTTTTTCGTTAGGTTTAGTAACTGCTAATTCAGGAACAGGATAATCTACCTCTACAATATAATCGATTTGTGAGATATGAACAGTTGTATCTCCAAATGTTCTTGGCATATTTGGATTCACTTCTAAAATAACAAGATCTGCTTCCTCTAAAATTATTCTTTCATATGTCGCACTTAATGATAAAGATAAGTATCCGTGCTTATCCATAGATGAAGCTGTTCCTATGAATATATTTGTATGTCTATGGAAAAGTCTGTTTTTACCTGCTAAATGTAAATGGTTTGGTATATATGATATATTTCCGTTATTCTGTGCTTTTCTCATAGCTCCAGAATAAAACCATCCGTCCATAAAAAAACTTTCTTTATATAATGGATTCATATAATATTCATATGAATCCATTGGTAAACATGTTGTTATATTAACATTATTGACTTTACCCGCTCTTTCATGAAGTCTTGTTAAAATCTCTTTTGGCTCAGCTGCAGCTAGAGCACTTACAATATTATCTTCACTTTTGATAAAACTTAATGCTTTATCTACAGAAATTATTTTATTATCATAAATTTTACTATTCATCTAACCCCACCTTATTATTCCTGCGGCCCAAGCATATCCAATGCCTGCAGCAATCAGTGCAACAGTTTTTTTACCTTCAAGCAAGCCTCTTTCTTTTGCAAGATGCAAAGATAATATCTGATCAACTTGCCCCATATGACCAAACTCTTCTAGGTAAATTGTTTGATTATCTTTAAGCTCTAATTCATTTAATAAATATTCATGCATACTTCTTTTAAAATGCAAAACTCCTAAATAATCGATATCTTTTCTGCTGAGTTCAGACTTTTCCAACGCTTTGTCAATACAAAACAACCAATTGGGCATAGAAACTTCATTTAACCTACTTTTCATATGCTCTGCATTTATTAATTTCAAAGAAGTATATGCTTCATCTAAATTCTCTGATGTTATAGGATTTGCTATTCCACCATATACTACTCCTGCATCTAACGCCATTGATCCATCAGTAATAATATGAGACCCCAGCAACAAATTTTTATTCCATCCTTTTTTTAATATGATTGCTCCACCACCAGCTGAAAGATTATACATCATCGACATTTGTGGATCTTTATAATCTACAAAATCTCCATTTCTATATCCACCTGCAATCATTACAATATTTATACTTTCATCTGAAATCATCATATCCTTTGCAATTTTCATCGCTGAAATAGTAGTTGCACATCTTTGTTGAAAATCAATTCCCCAAGCATTTATAGCACCTATTCTGTCTTGAATATATATTGCTGTTGTTGTAAGAGGATATTCTTTCCATTCTTCACCAATAGATATAATAAGATCAATGCTTTCAGGATCAATTCCTGTATTTTTTAGAGCATCCAATGCAGCCAACGCTCCCATTTCTTGTGTTCCATCTTCATAACTAGGAATTGGTTTTTCTAAAATCCCTAATTTTTTTTTAATATTTTCTTCTGTCCAATTGCCATTAGTTTTTCCAGCAATTTCTTTTGCACTCATTCTGTTTTCAGGAATATATATTCCTGTTCCAACAATGCCTATAGATTCCATTTTAACCTTCCTTTTGATTATTATTTAAAAAATCGAAATACGCTTTATTAAATTCATCACTATGTGTATAAAAATTCAAATATCCACCAGTTATTACTTGATATTCAGAATGATCAATTAACAAATGTAATTTTTTACTATTTTCTACCAAATATATCGCATTATCACAACCCGTGTTGACCCACGTATCCACTTTTAGATTTTTTAAAGTATTTTCATTATTTACGTTTGCAAACATCATTAAATAATCTTCGTATATATTCTTTTCAATTTCTTTGCTCCTTAGCGATAAGATTTCTTCGCATATGTTCTCATTTTCTATGTTTGTTTCCTTAAAGCAAAGTAATTTAGCAGTTTCTTCATCATAATTAACCAATTTGAAAATATATTGCAAAATTTCCAAAGAAACAGGTGCACTGTTAGGTCCTCCATATGATGATGAAACCAAACCTAAACTATTTATCTTATTTTGATAACTCAAAGCAAAATTTTGAGCTAAATATCCTAATTTACCTATTCCAAGTAGATTCACTCGTTCATTTGTGATATGAGTAATCAGTTGATATAAATCATCTAGTAATATCTCTTTTGATATTTTACTCATTTCATTTGTACTTTTACCTACTCCTCTTAAATCATAAGTAATAACCCGATAATATTTACTGAAATATTTAACCTGTTTATGCCATATCTCTTGTAAATAACCAAAAGGTGTTATTAAAAGTAAAACCGGTCCATTTCCTACATCTTTATAGTAAAGCTTCCCTTGATTTACATCTAGATATGGCATAATATACTCCTTATTTATTAAATTCTAAATAATCAGTTTGTAATTCCCAAGTATTACCAACAACTTTAACCAAAGCCATATTTGTAACTCCATTTCTTTCTCCTGGAGAATATGCTATTTTTGGAATAATTCCATCTGTGTAGTCTAAAGTTTCCATTGCATCTATATATTTTTCCCAATTTAATTCATTAATATCATTATTTTCTAATGCTATTTCTAAACCTTTATAGAAAGTTTCAGCTGCTATCCAACCTGATACAGTATATGCATTTACAGCAGATTCAGGATAATATTTTGCCATAGCATCAGACATATCTTTAACCGCTGGTCTAGTCATATCAACCCAACCCATTCCATATAAATTTTTTATTGCATTTGGAGAAGCTTCTAGATTTGCAGCAACAAAACTATCAGAAACGTTTGGATATGGTGTAATTTGAGGTAAATCTGTCATTCCCATTTTTTCAAGTTCTTTTAATACACCTGAAACTCCACCGCCCAAAGAATAATTAATAAGTACATCAGCACCTGATTCTTTAACTTTAGCTACCTGAGCTGTAAAATCAGTTGCACCTGCATCAAAAGATAATTCAGCAACTAACAAATCTGATTTACCCATTATTTTTAAACCTTCTTTTACTCCTCTTAATCCATCTAAACCAACATCATCCGAACGATATATTACAGCAATTTTTTTTGCTTTAAAATAATCAACAGCATATTGACTCATTAATTTTCCTTCATAAGCATAATTCGGCTGAACCGGGAAAAAATTTCTTCCAGCAGTTACTGGTGCTGTAGCTCCAGTTGCAAAATATACAGCTGGTATTCCAGCTTCTTTCACTGTTGGAATTGAAGCCTTAACTCCAGGAGTACCAAATAATCCAACTAAAGAAAAAACTTTCTCATCATTTATTAAATTTTGTACATTTGCTATAGCAGTTTCTGGTTTAAATTCATCTTCCAATACAATTAAATCAATTTTTCTTCCTTCTATTCCACCATTTTCATTAACCATATCAAAATATGCATTCATACCATCAAAATATGGTTTTCCAATAAATGCTAAAGGACCTTGTTGTGCTCCTGTAGTTCCAACTACAATTTTATCTTCATAAATTCCTTGTGCTGTATTAGTTTCAACTTCTTTAGCACACCCTGTAAACACAATAGCAAATACAAGTAACATCATTAATATTTTTTTCATAATTTCCTCCTAATTCCCGCCTAAATAAGCATTTTTGATTTTATCATCTTCAATTAATTCCTTTGAATTACCTTCATGAACAATTTTTCCGGTTTCTAAAACATAAGCATAATCTGAAATTTTTAGTGCTTGCATAGCATTTTGCTCAACTAAGAGCACCGTTGTACCTTCTTTGTTGATTTCTTGAATAATTCTAAAGATATCTCTTACAATTAAAGGAGCTAAACCTAAACTTGGTTCATCTAAAAGTAATATTTCTGGTGATCCCATCAAAGCCCTTCCTATCGAAAGCATTTGTTGTTCGCCACCTGATAAAGTGCCTGCCATTTGATTTTTTCTCTCCAATAATATCGGAAAATATTCATATACTTTATTCAAATTATCAAGCGTTTGTTGTTTTGATTTAATCGTATATGCTCCTGCTAATAAATTTTCTTTTACTGAAAGTGATCCAAATACATTTCTCCCTTCTGGAGAACTCATTATCCCCCCTTTTACAATATCTTCTACTTTTTTTCCTATAATATTCTCTCCTTTAAAAAGTATTTCTCCAGAATATGTTTCCAATAAACCAAGAATACATCTTAAAGTTGTTGTCTTACCCGCACCATTAGCTCCGAGCAAAGTAACAATTTGTCCTTTCTTAACTACTATATCAATGCCTTTTAAAGCATTTACATATCCATATTTTGCATTTAAATTAGATATTTTTATCATCTATTCTCCTCCCAAATATGCCTTTTGGACTTCGATATTATTTCTTATTTCACTGGGAGTCCCCTCTGCAATTTTCTTACCAAAGTTAATTACTGTTATTTGATTACAAATACTCATCACTAAATCCATATCATGTTCAACCAATAAAATAGTTATTCCCAATTCTTTATTGATTCTTTTAATTAAAATACCTAAGTTCTTTGTTTCCGAATGATTCATCCCTGCTGCTGGTTCATCTAAAATAATCATTTTTGGATTAGTAACCAAAGTTCTACCCAATTCAATAAGTTTTTGAATTCCATATGCTTGAGCCCCTGCAATTTCATTTTCAAAATCTTCAAGCCCTAAAAATTTTAATATATCTCTTGCCCTTTTATGAAAATCTTTTTCTTTTTTCTTTGCTAGTCCCAATATTTCTGTGAAAAAGTTAGTATCCATTTGATGATGGAGACCAATAAGCAAATTGTCCATTACACTCATATTTTTAATAATCTCAACATTTTGAAATGTACGGACAAGACCAAGAGAAATTACTTCATGAATTTTATAATCCAATAATTCATTTTCTAAAAATAAGATACTCCCTTCATCAGGAGTATAAAACCTACTAATCATGTTAAAAACAGTAGTTTTACCTGCTCCATTAGGGCCTATCAATCCATAAATACTCCCTTCAGTTACAGTAAAAGTTAATTGATCAACCGCTTTTAGCCCACCAAAACTTATTGAAAGATCTTTAACTTCTAACATTAGTAACCCTCCTTTTAAAACGATTTAGAAAAGTAATCAATCCCATCGGCATAAATCGAATAATTATAACAATTACAATTCCTGTAACAATAATTGAAGCACTTGGTATCGTATTTACATATGGTATTCCAGCTACCAAATGTGGCATTAAAACTATAAATGCAGCTCCTAGTATACTTCCACCCACTGATGTTAATCCACCTATTACAACCATCGCTAAAATATTTATTGAAAGAACCGTTCCCCAGACATCCGGTTGTGTATACTTCACAAGATGCATATATAAACTACCAGCTATACCAGCATAAAAAGCAGATATTGAAAATGCAATCAACTTATATTTCACAATATCTATCCCCATTGCTTTAGCAGCATGTTCCGAATCCCTCATAGCAACAAATGCTCTACCTGTTTTAGTATTTAAAATATTTTCGATTGCTATAGCTAGGAATGTTGTTATAATAATCAACATCACTAGATAACCTACCCCTTTAATCTTAATCCCAAAAATATAAGCACTTGGTGCAATTCTACCAGCAAACCCATTAGTAAAATTTTTAAGGACTTTAAACAGTTGCTGCACAGTAACACCAAAACCTAATGTTGCTATCGCTAAATAATGTCCTTCTAATCGAAGCGCAACTCCACCTAATATTAATCCTAAAATTATTGGAACAATTCCAGATAATAAAACTGCACCTAGAAATGGAATACCCATTACGTCAGTCGCATATGCAGATACATACGCACCTAACCCAATAAATGCAGCATGTCCTAAAGAAATTTGACCAGCATATCCTAACAGCACATTATATCCCATTGCTGCAATCCCATATATCAATACAGTACTTAAAATGGTTATTGAGGATGTTTTAAATGGAACAATTCCTACTATAATAATTCCTATAATTGCCAGAATAATTGTTTTTATTACTTTTGATTGAATTTTTATCATATCAAACCTTCTTTCTAACAACTTTTCCAAAAATACCCGCTGGTTTTATAATTAGAGTGATAAGCAAGATTCCATATACAATTGCTGTTTTCCAATCTAGGGACCAATAATATCCAACTAAATTGTCTGCAACTCCTATTAAAAACCCTCCTGCCACAGGACCAAAGAAAGATGAAAAACCTCCGACAACTGCAGCTATAAAAGATTTTAAATGTATATCTAGCATCATCGAAATAGATACCTGTGTTTTAGGAGCAACAAGAATTCCCGCTAATGCTCCTAATGCAGTTGCAATCATCCAGCTTCTTGAATAAACTTTTCCTACTGGAATTCCCATAAGTCTCGCTGTTTCTTCATCTTCAGCTGTTGTTCTGATGGCAATTCCAAATTTTGTTTTTTTCAACAAATAATTAAATATTATTACAATTCCCAACGTTAAAAAAATAATAAATAATGCATTAGGCTGAATTATTACTCCTGCTATATTGAAATTATCCATTTCAATTGCCTTTCTTAAATAATAATCTTCAGTTCCAAAAAAAATTACGGTGAGTCCTTGAATAACCATCAACATCCCCATTGTAATTATTATTTTATTAATTATCCCCAGTTTCAATGCTTTTCGTAAAAATAATCTTTCTAATATATAGCCAAGTCCAACTGCAAATAATAATGCTAAAATTACTGCAAATGGGTATGACATATATTTCTCGAAAACACGATATCCAAAAAAAGTACTAAACATCGCAATATCTCCTTGCGCAAAATTAATTACATCACTTGTTCTAAATATTAATACAAGCCCAAGTGCCGCTAAAGCATATAAAGCACCTGTTTCTAATCCTGATATGATATTTTGTAAAAAAATAGTCATTATACTCCTCCTCTAAAACCTTTCCTCTTTTTACATTGCAAGTACTATACCAAATATAATGTCTGTAAAATAGCCATTTAAAGGCAAAAAAAATAAAGACTATGTCTTTAATTTGGACACTGTCTTTATTCTGTACACTATTTGATATTATATTTTCTTATTTTTTCATAGAAGCTAGAACGACTCAATCCCAACAACTGTGTTGCTTTTGAACGATTATTATTAGCAATATGTAACGCTTCAATAATCATTTTTTCTTCTAAATCAGCGACAGCATCTTTTAAATTTAAAGATCCTTCAAACCCGCTATTTTTCAACGGTTTAGTCAAATATACGGGAAGGTGTTCTACTAAAAGTGTATTGTTTTTGGACAAGTTTATAGCTCTTTCCAATGCATTTTCCAATTCTCTAATATTTCCAGGCCAATTATAGTTTTTTAAGTAATCCATAAATTCACTTGAATAGCCAGTTACTATATGACCCATTTCATTACATTTTTTTTCAATTAACCAATCAACCAATACTTCTAAATCGTCCATTCTGTTCCTAAGAGCAGGGACATTTATAACCATAACATTTAAGCGATAATATAAATCTTCTCTGAAAGTCTTTTCTTCTACCATTTTTCTCAAATCTTTATTAGTTGCTGCAATTACTCGAACATCAACCTTTATTGTATCATTACCTCCAATTCGTTCAATTTCTCTTTCCTGCAAAACTCTCAACAATTTTGATTGCATATCAAGAGGCAATTCTCCAATTTCATCTAGAAAGATAGTTCCATTGTTAGCAAGCTCAAACTTACCAATATTTCCACCTTTTCGTGCTCCCGTATATGCACCCTCTTCATATCCAAAAAGTATTGATTCTATAAGCTCTTTCGGTATTGCAGCACAATTAACCCTAATAAACGAATGATAACTTCGTCCACTATCTGCATGAATTGCATGCGCAAATAACTCTTTACCAGTACCACTTTCTCCATATATCAAAACATTAGACGAAGTAAGAGTTGCTTTTTTTCCAATATATTTTGCTTCAAGCATTTTTTCTGATGAACCAATAATTGAATCCCATGTATATTTAGCACCATGAATTTTTTTTAATTCTTTTTTAATATGAAATAATTCAGAATCCAATTGTTTGTTTTTTTGAATAATTTCTTTAAATTCTGAAATATCTTGAAATAGAACCAAACCAAATCCAAATATAATTTCGTTATTATCGTCTAATACTGGAATTCTATGTACAATTGCTGTGTGACCATTTTCAAATTTATGTCTCCAAGCTATTTCCGGAACTTTTCTATCTAGAACATATGGAAATCTTGTATTTTTATCAATCTCAATTACATTCTTTCCTATAATCTCATCTTTTTCATAACCCAAATAATCAGCGAATACAGTATTTATTACAATAACCTTACTATATTTATCAACTAAGATAATTGGTACTGGTAGCGGATCAAATATTCTATTTAATATCATAATCAAATCCATACTATGAATAATTTCATTTGTTAGTCTCATCTGTTCCTCCCACTATTATTTAATTATTTTTTATTGTTTCTTTCATTAATGTGATTAATTTACCTAAAGATAGTACTGAAACTCTTCAATTTTATAATTTCTGTTATATTACCTTCAAGAAAATTGCTATAACTTATCATTTTCAACATTTTTCCCCTTTAAATCAATTTTGAATTATAAATATGTGATATATAATTAATATCGCATATATATTAATAATAACATATTGTAATTACTAATATAATTTTTTTTATTTTTATCATTATTAAATAAAAAAATTGCTAAACTACGCATTAATAATTATTTTTCAGCTGTTCGTCTCACTAAATCACATCTATACATGATTGTGTATCTAAAACGTGATATAATCACATATTTTTTCGTTATTTTGTGATTATATCACGTTTTCTTATTTTGCTTTGTTGAAAATACTATAAGAACTACTCAACGTTATATGTATTTGACTATATCTACTTTAATCCATTAAATTCACAATTTTTTTATTTCTAGATGTATTTAAATTGACATTTACATAGTTATTTTACTAATTTTTATCATTTTCACAAACCTTACACTTAATTGCCATAAATTCGTCACACTTACCCCTTATTATTAAGTTATCAGATGAAACACAAAAGAATTTATCTAAGGAGATGACAAAAATGAAAAAAATATTATCAATTGGTTTAGTAGTGGTTATTGTTTTAAGTTTAGGTGCTATGAGTTTTGCAGATAGTTCAGATACTTTTGAAAGAGGTTTTGGTAAAGGTACTTTAAATGAAAATTTTGAAAGAGGATATGGAAGAGACTTATCAAATGAAGAATTTGATGCAATGAGAGGAAGTAACAGACAAAATTTAAATAGAAATATAGCTCTTAATCTTAACTTTGAAGAAAATGGAGCAGCTGATTTAGCATCAATTACCGATTTAACAGAAGCTGAAATTATTAATAGTGATTTAACATTACATGAAATTGCTGAAAATGAAAATGTTCTTGATGAATTCCACGCTTTAATTCTTGAAAAGAAAACTGCTGAATTAAATACTTTAGTTTCAAATGGAACTTTTTCACAAGAAAAAGCTGATTTCATGCTTGATAGAATGGCTAATGCTGATGGATCTCAATTACAAGAAAGAATGGGACAAAATTCTGCCCGAGGTAATGGTAGAGGTTTCAATAGAAAATAATTATTTCGTGAATACAAAAAATGAGTTCTCAATAAAATGATAGCTCATTTTTTATTTATATTTTTTAAATATTTTTCTATTTCTAAATATAATTCTTCTCCATTTATGATCTTGTAAATTTTTTTGTTACTTGACTCATATGTAATATTATTTTCCCCTAAAACAATATGTCATTGATTATGATTATCATAGTAATTAATTTCAAATTCAATTTCCTCAGTTTTCATTGGAAATGGATTCTTTGTTTTTTCAATATCATATTTAATACTATTGCTACGAAAATTATTAATACTTCCTTCATCTTGAATAATTAATATATCATTTAAATCATTAAAATTTCTTTCCCATGGACAAATAGCTAAGCTTGATAATATAAAATATAAAGTACACAAATTTCTCATTGATAGAAATTTTGATGAAAATTAATTAAAATAAGTTTTTAATACCTATTAATATTAAAATAATACCACCAATTATTTCTGCATGTTTTTCATATTTTTCACCAAATTTATTTCCAACAATAACACCATAAAAAGATAAAACAAATGTAATAACTCCAATAATTAATACAGAAAATATAATATTATTAACTGAAGTTAATGCAAAAGTAACACCAACTGCAAAAGCATCAATACTTGTTATTATAGCGAGTATTATAATTTCAAAAATATTTAAAACATATTCTTTTTCACTATATTCATTTTCAAAATGAAATGCTTCATAGATCATTTTTAATCCAATTATTGATAATAAGGCAAATACAATATATTTTTCAATAGTTATAAAATATTTTGTAAATTGAACTCCAATCGACCACCCTAATAATGGCATAAATCCTTGAAAGAAACCAAAAAATAAAGCAATAATTAATGCATTTTTATAATTTATTTTTTTCATATTCAAACCTTTAGAAATGGCTGCTGCAAAAGCATCCATTGCTAAACCAATAGATAATATTATTAACTGTATCATATCTCAATTCCAATCTTTTTTTATATAAAATCATTTATCACACAATGATATCAGATATACCCAATTATTTAAAGAATATTTTTTTATCTTTATCTTATGTAGTTATTGACATATGTCGCTAATAGGTGTATAATTATCATAGATAAAGTTAGTAAGTGTAAAAAAGGAGGTGTATTATGCCATACGGTGATAGAACAGGTCCTGATGGAAGAGGTGCAATGACTGGAAGAGGTTTAGGTGACTGCATCACAGGTGTTCCAAAAGATGAAAAAGAAAAAGAAACTAATACTGCAAATTTAGGATTCTTTAGAAGAGGATTCAGAAATTTTGGTCGCAGAGGCGGCGGACGTGGTAGAGGCGGAAGATGGTAATATTTTAAGCAAGTTGATAGTTTATATCAACTTGTTTTTTTGTTGTTATATTAGTATTTTAATTCTATAATCTTATATTTGCAAACGATTAACACTTTATTCGAGTATACTCGAATAATTATTGTTATTTTTCATTTTATCGTTTATACTATTATTAGGAGGTGATGTTATGAAAAATAGAGATTTATATCTTAATCAACTGATAAAATTTAAAGATAAAAGCCTAATTAAGGTAATCACTGGTTTAAGACGTTCTGGCAAATCAACTTTACTTTCACTTTATGAAAATCATCTGATTGCAAGCGGTGTCGAGAATAAACATATTATCCGTATGAACTTTGAATCTTTTGAATTTGATGAAATTACTACTTATAGGGAACTTCATGCATACATTAAAGAACGAATTACTGATAAAAATATAAAACATTATATTTTACTTGATGAAGTTCAACAAGTATATTCATGGGAAAAAGTCATTAATTCTTTCCTTGTAGATGCCAATGTCGATATCTATATAACAGGATCAAATGCATATCTACTATCTTCAGAACTTTCAACATTATTATCTGGTCGATTCGTAGAAATTAAAATGCAACCTTTGTCTTTTAAAGAATATTTAAATTTTATAGAATCAGATGAAAAAAGTAATCTTTCAGAACACTTTAATCAATATCTTAAGTATGGTGGACTCCCTACTACAATCGAACTATTAGATAATCCTGATACAATCGGCACTTTCCTAGAAGGTATCTATAATACTGTACTTATGAAAGACGTTATCGAAAGAAATGGTGTAAGAGATGCAGCTCTTCTTGAAAATATTTTAAAATTCATTGCCGCAAACATTGGAAACATTACTTCTACTAAAAAAATAGCTGACTATCTAACTAGTAGTGGTAGAAAAACAACAAGTGACACAATTGATAATTATTTAAAGATGCTAGAAAGTGCTTATATCATCTACAAAGCAAATCGTTATGATTTAAAAGGAAAAATGTATTTAAAAACCCTTGAGAAATACTACATAGTAGATATTGGTATTCGAAATAAACTAATCGGCCTACGAGATACAGATTATGGTCATATTTTAGAAAATATTATTTATCTTGAACTATTAAGACGTGGCTATGATGTGGCAATTGGAAAAATTGGTTCACTGGAAGTTGACTTTGTTGCTACTAAAGCAAATGAAAAAATCTACTACCAAGTTTCAGCAACAATTACAGATGAAATAACCAGAAAAAGAGAACTAAAATCTCTTGAATCTATTTCTGATAATTATCCAAAATATATTTTGACTATGGATCAAATAATCTTCAATGATTACTCTGGTATCAAAGTCATAAATATAATAGATTTCTTACTTGAGTAGTTAGTGAAATATAAAAACATTTAGGAGATATTATGACTATCACAAATATTTATGAAATATTAACTTTAAAAAAATTTAATAATTTCCAATTAATAGCAGGTGCAAATGGATTAGATCGTATCGTATCAAGAGGTGGATTTATTGATCATGAAATGCCTGAAGATATTAATGAAAGCGAATATCAAAATGAAATGATATTCAGCAATTTAGCATTAATCAAAAATAATCCAGAGAATATTATCAATTATATTAATGCACTTTATAATGCTGGCTCTGCTTGTTTTGCAATAAAAACTACTTTTTTTAAAGAAATACAAGATGCTGCAATAGAAACAGCAAATAAATTAAGTTTTCCTTTATTCTTATTTGATGATATATATATTGAAGAATTAATATTAGAAATTGATCAAGAAGTGAATTCAAAAAAACAAGATTTAAAAAAAATTAAAATTATAAATGAAATAGAAAATAGTAATCTAAATTCATTTAAAATAAAAGAATTAGCTTATGAGCTTAATCACTATTTTAAACCAAATTATATATCAATATATATAAAACTTCTTGCAGATGCTAAATATTCTTTTAGTATTGAGTCAGCAAGAAAAATATTAAATAAACACGCATTAATTATTCCAATTAAATCATCATATTTAATTGTTCTATCTTTTGATAAAAACGAAAACTTTTCATTAATAGCTTTATTAAATAATTTAGGCTTAAATGAAACTCATTGTAATGTTGGAATTAGTCGTAAATATAATGAACTTGGCAATATTAATAAATCTTTTCATGAATCAAAAATATCTTTAAAATATTCAATATATAAAGAAGAATATATTGCTAATTATGAAGAACTCGGAATTTATCAAATATTATTTCCAATTATTGATAATCAATACTCATATATGTATTTTGAGGATATTCTTCAAAAACTTAAATTATATGATGAAGAGCATCATAGCAATTTAGTAGATACAGCATGTGCATATATTCATTGTGATGGAGACATAAAATCGACTTCTGAAGAGCTTTTTCAACATATGAATACAATAAGATATCGAATTAGAAAAATCAAAGTAATTTTAAATTTTCAAAGTCTTAAAGGAATGCAATATGAATCACTTGCAACTGCAGTTCATTTATATGAGTTAAATAAAAAAAGATTTAATTTTGAAGATTTGTAAAAATAGAAAAATAAACAACGAAATGTTGTAAAAACAGAAAAGAAATTCTTCTTTTAATTTGTTATAGTATTAAGATATACTATTAAAAGGAGATTTTTATGAAAAAAATACATTATGAATTATTAATGCTATTAGTAGTAGCATTATGGGGATCATCATTTGCATTAACAAAGCCGTTATTGGATAAAATGGGAGTTTTTAATTTTTTAGCATATAGATTTATAATAGGTGGATTAGTTCTTCTATTATTTTTATTAGCAACAAAAAAATTTATTGTAAATAAAGAAGTTTTAAAATCTGGAATAACTACTGGAGTTTTGATTTTTATAACATTCTATTTTCACAATATAGGGCTTAAATATACTTCCGTTGCTAATAATGCATTTATAGTTGGAAGTTCTGTAATATTTATACCAATTATTCAATATTTAATTTTTAAGAAAAAAACTTCATCAACAATTATTTTACAAACAATAACAGCAATTATTGGCTTAGCGCTAATAACTTTATTAAACACTAAAAACCAAATGAATTTTGGTGATATTATTACTTTAGCAGGAACAGTTGTATATTCATTTTATACTATCATAGTTCAAGATCATGTTAGAAAATTTAGTGTAAATGTATTTGTAACTATTCAGCTACTTACCGTTGGAATATTAAGTTTAATATCAACTTTTATTTTCGAAAAACCAACAATGGATTTAGCGGCTAATGAATGGATAAATATTATATTCTTAGCAGTAGTAATTACAAGCATTGCTTATTACCTACTAAGTGTTGTGCAAAAGCATTTAGAAGCAACTAATGTAGGATTAATATTTACTTTAGAACCATTTTTTGCAGTATTATTTAGTTGGGTATTTTATCATGAAATTATAAGTCTTAATATGTTAATTGGAGGTACATTAATTTTCATTAGCATGATTATGCCATATATGCCTAAAAAACCATATGCAAATAATGACCACCCGTAAAACGGGTGGTTTTCTCTACCCCTGAAGGGGTTTTACTTTTTTACCTTAAATGGATCATATTCTTTTACACTTAACTT
>JAMOQG010000022.1 GCA_027064135.1 Peptostreptococcaceae bacterium
CCAGGTTGACCGTTCCTACTCTTCAGAACTGTTTACAGTGCCTGCACAGAGCTATGGACTAGATAAAACATCCATAGGTGTGATAACTAAAATAACGTAGTAATAAATACTTAGTCTAATCAACAAGAACTTTTACAAGCTCCGACCTTTTAAGGTCGTGAGTTATTGACAACAAAAATCCCCTCATTTTATTATCTAAATATACTGCCTCCAATAAATTCCTTTAATATTGAATTATTTGGAATTAAGCTATCATCTTCAATAACCTCAAAATACTGCAAAAATTTCAATAACCTTATTGCTTCCATATACATTTTATCATTAATATCTATTTTCTTTAATAATGGTTCAACATGTTTTTTCATAACAGCCAGTTCATAAATTATTGCTGAATTAAATACAACATCTGAATCTTCTTGGAATGGGAAAATATTCTTCTCTTCACCTCTTCTTACAGATGCCCATTGATTTAACGTCACACTGGCATTATTGCCCCGATAATTATTATCTCGTACAATCCTTCTAATTAATCTTGCATCTGTAGTCGGTATTCTATTATGCCTATCAATATTTAATTGAGTAAGAGCACTGATATAAATTTTAAATTTATCTTTTTCAAAAATATCGAAAGTTAATTTTGGATTAAGTCCATGAATTCCTTCAATAATAATTGGTTGATGCCTTTCTATTTGCATTTCTTTTCCTTTATATTCTTTAGTTCCAATTTTAAAGTTAAACTCTGGTAAACTTACTTTTTCACCCTGCAAAATTTCTTTAAGTTGTGTATTAAACAAATCTAAGTCAAGAGCCTCTATAGATTCAAAATCCGGCTCTCCATGTTCATCTATAGGTGTATCTTCACGCTCAACAAAATAATTGTCAGTAGAAAGCGTAACAGGTTTTAATCCATTAGCCATTAACTGAATTCTCAATCTATTAGCAAAAGTAGTTTTGCCTGAAGATGATGGTCCTGCAATTAAAATCACTCTTTTTTCTTCTTTAGTTATCATATCTGCGATTTCAGCAATCTTTTTTTCCTGAAAAATTTCCGCAACTTGAATTAAATCTTTATGACTATCTTTTTTAATATAATTATTCAATTTTGATACATAATTACAGTTCATAATTTCAGCCCATTTTTCATATTCTTTAAAAACTTTTGCAATATGTGGAGATTCAACAAATTCTGGAATTTCAAATGGAGACGCAGTTGTTGGATGTCGTAAGATAATACCATTATCATAAAGCATAATATCAAATAGTTTTAAATAACTTGTAGAAGGTACCATATATCCAAAGAAATATTTTTTCATCCAATCACTTTGATATAAATTAATATAATCAATATCTCTATATTCCATTAATTCTTTTGTAAATTGCATATTAAATTTACTAAATACTTCTTTTGCATCATCAAGTGACATCTGAATTTTAATAAAAGGATCATCTTTTTTTACAATTTCTTGCATTTTTTCCTTAATAACTAAAATATCTTGTTCATTTAACGGTCTATAGAACTCCACTTCGAAATAAAGTCCTTTTGAAAGAGAATGGTTTAGTCTTATTTTAATGTCTGTATATATTTCATTTAAACTTCTTACTAATAAATATGAAATGCTTCTTTGATAAATTCTTTTACCATCGGTATTTGAGAGATCAATATATTTAATGATATCATTTTCAGAAATTTCATATGTTAATTCTTTTAACTTATTATTGACTAATGCTGCCACAGTGATTGGTTTTTCATTCCTTGGATATAATTCCAATAACTTTTCTAATGAAATACTTTTCTCAATGCTTACAGTTCCAAAATCTTCAATATTAATTTTCATTATTTTCATCTCCTATCTTCTTAAAAGGAAGCATTTTAACTACAACTTTTCCTAAGACATCTCCTTTATTTATAAGACCTATTGATTCAAATCTACTGTCAAAACTAACTTTTCTATTATCCCCCATAACAAAAAAAGAATTTTTAGCAACAATTAAATCAATATTTCCTTCAGTATTTTTACTCACAATATAATTTTCATTCAACAATTTACCATTTAGATAAACTTGTCCATTTTTAATCTGAATTCTATCGCCTTCAATAGCAATAATTCTTTTAACTAAATCTTTCTTATTATTTATTGAACTTTTTATTTCTGTTTCAAAAACAATAATGTCATTTCGTTTATAATCAAAATAATTTAGAAAAGGTCTTTTTACTATTAAATAATCATTATTTTCAAGAGTTGGGCTCATTGATTTACCTGAAACTAGAAAAAACGAAAAAAATTGCAATATTACAATAGCAATTAAAATAGAAAATAAAACCGTTCTAATCCATGATTTAATTTCCTTATTCAAAGTCCACCTACAATTCCTCCAACATTTCACACATTAAATGATTAATTTTTCTATATTTATCATCCACAATTAAAAAACCTAAACTCTTTAAACATTTATTAAAGTCATCAAGCACATTCTCAGGATTACCATATTCCTTATATATATCGTTGATGCTCACTCCTATAAAACCATGGCCTACAATTGACGAATTTCTTAATTCAATAAGATTATTTAATTTATCAGTTGTCAACATTTTACTTACCTCATTTATCTTATAATCATCTTTACAATATTTTTTAATATATACTACTATTGCATATACTAAATTTCCATTATTAATTCTATATTTTTTTCTAAGTATCCGTAAAATATTACGTTTTTGCATTGCATTATTATGAAGTGAAAAACTTTTTCTATTAATAGTTTTTCTAGTGAAAATATATTTAAAAATTGCTTCTCGAAGTCTATAAACCCTTCCTAAAAAATCAATGTATTCCTCATTCTTAATTTGAAACCTAATATTATCTATCAACTCTGAAAAAAGCTCATCCGGATGCCCATCTATTAAACTTTGTAAATTTTTCATTAAATCCTTAACTAAATAATATTCTTTAATTTCTGGAGATAAATCGTACAATATTCTATAAGATGTCTTAAAATCAAAATTAACAGCATATCTAGTGGCATCAGCTAATATCGCAAGATCAGTTCCAATAAGATCTTTTTCTTCTAATATTTCAAATACACCACCATAGTCAAATCTAGAAATTAATCTTTTCATTACCTGCTTTGTGTTTTCCATAATTCTCCCATCTATATTATTGTTAATTCCAAAATCCTAAAATCAGACATAATTTCAAATCCTATATCGTTATATAAATTAATTGCCTTTTCATTATCTTTCTTTACTAATAATATCGGAATTTTATTATTGCTTATAACTTCTTTCACCAATTTTTTTACAATTTTTCGAGCATAACCAAGTTTTCTAAAGTTTTTATCTGTATATATACCACCTATTACAATATTATTTTCGCCTCTATTTTCGAGCATCCCTTGTGCAATTATTTTGTTATCATCTGTAAAAGCAAAATATTCATTCAAATTATATTTTGCTAAATTTTTTGTTCTAATATCGTTTAAAAGCTTCGGATTCCTATCAAAAGCTTTTTCAACATCAACTAAAAAATCAAACGAATTATTAATACATTCAATATCAATTTTATCAGTTAAATAATTTCCTTCTATTTTTTCACCATTATATTTCATAATATGAAAATCATTTATTTTTATTTTTAATATACTTTTTTCAAACAACTTAATAATTTTCTCTAAATTATCTTTTTTCCCTTTAATAATTACAGGTCTATAAAATTTTATTGCTCTAAGCAAATCAACTTTTTTTAAAACACTGTCATCAATGAATGATAAATGTAGTATATTGTTATTTGAAAATACAAAAACTCCCAATAATTCTTCATTCTCTATATATCCATAAAAATTGCCAGATTTCTTTTCATATTTATCATTACTAAAATTTCTACTAAAATCTAAAGATAAATATAAATTTTCATAAAAATACTTATCAATATATTCATTATATAATTTAGTATGTGTATAATTAAGCTTAATAAATTCACCCATAGTTTTCCTCTTTTCTATATTAATTTTACCATAATTTAATTCATTTATAAAAGTTATTCAATTGTTTTTATTAATGATTTATGATAATCTAGTAATAGAGAAAATTGGAGGACATTATGATAGAAAAAATAAAAGATATATTATATGATTTAACAGATTTCATCTTAGTACTAATAATAGTTGTTATTATGGTTTCTGTAATTTCAATTAAAATCACTGATTCATTATCAGTAAATCCATTTGACATTATTAATAAAACCTTAAGTCATAATGAATTAGAAATTGATAAAACAGAAATTAATGATCCTATCGAAACTGATCTACCAAGTATTACAATAGAAGATCCAATAATTGAAAAACCTGAAGAAATTATTATTGAACCTGATCCAAATTTAGATACAGAAGAGAATACGCCTGAAGAAAAAATTGAAGTTACAAAAATTAAAATAACAATAAAAAGCGGGAGTACAGGCTACGACATTGCAAAACTTCTCAAAAGTAATAATTTAATTGATGATACTCAAATATTTATATCAAGAGTTGAAGAATTAAAACTTGGTGCAAAACTTCAATCGGGAACTTATCAATTAAGTTCTTCTTTATCACTTGATGAAATAATTTTCATTATTGCTGGGAAGAATTAATTTATTATTTTTAATTGAAATTTATTACCAATGCTATATAATGTATATGGAAATGTAATTATATCCCCATATATTACATAAAAGTATATGCAATAAGAATTAGGAGGAAATTATGAGTTTAGTTACAACTAAAGAAATGTTTAAAAAAGCAAATGAAGGCGGATATGCAATTGGTGCATTTAATATTAACAACATGGAAGTTTTACAAGGTATTGTAGATGCTGCGGAAGAAAACAAATCAGCTGTTATTGTACAATGTTCTTCTGGAGCAATTAAATATGCAAGACCAATTTATTTAAAAAAATTAATTGATGCTGCTGTTGAAGATACTACTATTGATATTGCACTTCACTTAGATCACGGTGCAGACTTTCAAATTTGTAAAGAATGTGTTGATTTAGGATTCACTTCAGTTATGATTGATGCATCAAAATATAGTTTAGAAGAAAACATTAGAATTACTAAAGAAGTTGTAGAATATGCACACGCAAATGGCGTTGTTGTTGAAGCAGAATTAGGAAAATTAGCTGGCGTTGAAGATGAAGTTAATGTAAGTGCTGAAGATGCAACTTATACAAATGCAAAAGAAGCACAAGAATTTGTTGAAAAAACAGGTTGTGATTCATTAGCAGTTGCAATTGGTACTTCTCACGGAGCTAATAAATTTTCAGGCGAACCTAAATTAGCTTATAATAGATTACAAGAAATACAAGATTTATTACCTGAAGGTTATCCATTAGTATTACACGGATCTTCATCAGTTTACCCTGAATCAGTTGCTGTATGTAATGAATTTGGTGGACAATTAAAAAATACAAGTGGAGTTCCAGATGCTATGTTAAGTAAAGCATGCACTGAATTCAATGTTTGTAAAATTAATGTTGATACTGATTTAAGAATTGCTATGACAGGTGGAATTAGAAAATCATTTGCTGAAAACCCATCAAACTTTGATCCTAGAAAATATTTAGGACCAGCTAGAGAAGCGGTTAGAGCAAGTGTTTCACATAAAATTAAAAATGTATTTAAAAGTGGAAATTCTTGTAAATAAATAATATTAGCCTATTGAAAAATAGGCTTTTTTTTCACAAAAAAATAGAAGCTCATTACGAACTTCTATTGCTTTTCAAATTTTATTTCAAAACCATTAATTTCTAGTAATTGATTAATCATATCCCAAAAATCATATTTCCCTCTTTTAGAAGGCGAAGACATCGGAAGTAAATAATCATCCGAGTCCATATTAAGAGTTTTTCTAATTAAATTAAGATTTTTAGGAAGTTGGGCTCTTTTAACTTTATCAGCCTTTGTTCCTATTACAATACCATTAAATCCCATAGTTTTAATCCAACTATACATCGTAACATCATCTAGCGATGGTTTATGACGTAAGTCTACTAATAAAATCACTTCTATAAGATTTTCTCTTTCTGATAAATAACCTTCTATCATTTTGCCCCATTTTGCTTTTTCAGTTTTAGCAACTTTTGCAAATCCATATCCAGGCAAATCAACAAAACGGATTTTTCCATCAATATCATAAAAATTAATTATTCTTGTTTTCCCAGGTCTAGAAGAAGTATATGCAAGTTTAATTCGATTCACAAGCATATTTATCAAAGTTGATTTCCCAACATTTGATCTTCCAGCAAATGCAAATTCTGGAATTTTATCGTCAGGCCACTGCTCTTTCCACGCAGCTGAAATTACTATTTTACTATTTGCTATTTTCATTATTATTTTCCTCTAAAAGTGCGTATTCAAGCACTTCTTTCATTGTTTTTACAGGTATAAATTCAACCGTTTTCTTTACTGCATCTGGAATATCTTCAAGATTTTTAATGTTTTTATAAGGAATTAATATTCTTTTAATACCCGCTCTTTTAGCAGCAAGTGATTTTTCCTTAAGTCCTCCAATAGGTAATACTCTTCCTCTTAAAGTGATTTCTCCAGTCATAGCAATAGTTTTATATACTTTACGGTTTGTTAAAGCAGAAACCATTGCAGTAGCCATTGTAATTCCAGCAGATGGTCCATCTTTTGGAACGGCACCTTCAGGAATATGAATATGGATATCTAAATTTTTATAAAAATCTTCATCAATTTCGTAATCAGAAGCAATAGATCTAATAAAAGTTTGTGCAGTTTTTGCAGATTCCTTCATAACATCTCCAAGATTTCCTGTCAAAACTAATTTTCCAGTACCTTGCATTGTAGAAACTTCAATTGATAATGTATCCCCACCAACTGAAGTCCACGCTAAACCTCTAACAACACCTACCTCATCATCTTCTTCTATTAAATCAAAACTATATTTAGAAACACCAAGATATTTCTTTAAATTTCTTGCATTAATTCTAATCTTTTTTTTATTTTCTTCAACAATTATTGCAGCAGATTTTCTACACAATGCTCCAATTTGTCTTTCAAGTTCACGAACTCCAGACTCTCTTGTATAACTATTTATAACAGTTCTTAAAGTACTTTCAGATAACATTAAATTTTCTTCGTTTAATCCATGTTCTTTAAGCTGTTTTTCAACTAAATATTTAGTAGCAATATTTAATTTTTCATCTTCTGTATAACCAGAGATTCTAATTATCTCCATTCTATCTCGAAGTGGTCTTGGAATCTCTCCTAAATCATTAGCTGTAGTCAAAAATAATACTTTTGATAAATCAAACGGAACTTCTAAATAGTGATCTGTAAATTCTTTATTTTGTTCAGGATCTAATACTTCTAAAAGTGCAGAAGCAGGATCTCCATTATAACTACTACTCACTTTATCAATTTCATCAAATAAGAAAACAGGATTTTTAGTGCCAGTTTCCTTAATTCCATTTATTATTCTTCCAGGAATAGCTCCAATGTAAGTTCGTCTATGGCCTCTAATTTCAGCTTCATCTTTAACTCCACCTAATGACATTCTACAAAATTCTCTTCCCAAAGCTCTTGCAATAGACTTTGCTATTGATGTTTTCCCTACACCAGGAGGCCCAACCAAACAAATAATTGGTCCTTTCATTGAATTTTTTAACTTTCGAATAGCAAGATATTCAATAACTCTTTTTTTAACATCTTTCAAACCATAATGATCTTCATTAAGAATTTTTCTTGCTTCTTTTAAATCCAAATTATCTTCTGTTTCAGTATTCCAAGGAAGATCTAAAATTAAATTAATATATGTTCTTATTACGTTTCCCTCACCACTTGATGGATTTATTAATTTTAAACGCTTAATTTCCTTTTCAATTTTATTATTTATTTTTTCATCTAAATTAAGCTCAGTTAATTTCTGAGTCATTTCATCAATTTCATCTTCAGACGAAAAATCTTCTCCAAGTTCTTCTTGAATTGTTTTTATTTTTTCTCTTAAGTAATATTCTTTTTGTTTTTTATTAATATTTTCTTTTACTTTAGAATTAATTACATTTTCCACTTCTAAAATTTCTTTTTCACTCATTATTATTTCAAGAATAACATTTAATCTTTCTTCAATATCTATTGCACCAATTAATTTCTGCTTTTTTTCTAATTTTAATGAAATATTTGACGCAACAGTATCAGCAAATCTATTTGGATCTGTTATTTCAGAAACCGAAAGAAAAATATCCGGTGTAATTCTTGGATTTATAGCAACATAATGTTCAAAAGTTTCCAATACAGCTCGCATTAAAGCCTTAACATTTATGTTACCATCAAATTTAATATTATCAAATTTCTCAATATCAACTTTATAAAACGGATCAATGTCAACAATTCTATTAACTCTAGCTCTATATTTACCTTCAACTAAAACCCTAATTGCATCACCAGGTAATTTTAACATTTGCTTAACACGACAAACTACACCATAATCATATAAATCTTCTATTTGAGGATCTTCTATTTTTACATCTTTCTGAGTAATTAGAAATATAAGTTGTTCGTTTATCATAGCTTCTTCAAGAGCTCTAATAGATTTATCTCTTCCTACATCAAAGTGAATAACTTCATATGGTAATATAGAAAGTCCTCTAAGTGGAATTAATGGAATATTTTTTTTAATATCAATTTTATTCATTATTTCACTCCTCTCTTTAATATTAAAATGCGAGTCACTAGACCCGCATTTAATTAACTAACTACTTTTTTTAATATCGTCGTCGAAAATTAATTCAGGTTCTTTTGAAGATATTACTGAATCTTTAGTAACAATACACTTTTTAACATTTTCAAGTGAAGGAATTTCATACATAATATCTAACATTAATTTTTCAAGAATTCCTTTTAATCCTCTAGCTCCTGTTTCCTTTTCTACCGCTAAATGTGCAATTTCATGAATTGCTTCTTTTTCAAATTCTAATTCAACACCATCAAGTTCTAGTAACTTTTGATATTGTTTTATTAAAGCATTCTTTGGCTCAGTTAAAATTTTCTCTAATGCTTTTTCATCTAATTCATGAAGCGAACTAACTACAGGAATACGTCCTATTATTTCAGGAATTAAACCAAATTTTAATAAATCATGAGTTTCAACTTGCTCAAATAATTCGCCAATCCCATAGTCTTTGTTACTTCTTATTTCAGCACCAAATCCCATAGCTTTTTTTCCAATTCTTTTTGCAACAATTTTATCAAGACCATCAAAAGCTCCACCACAGATAAACAAAATATTAGTAGTATCAATCTTTAAAAATTCTTGATGAGGATGTTTTCTTCCACCTTGAGGTGGCACAGAAGCTTCAGTTCCTTCAATCATTTTTAAAAGCGCTTGTTGAACACCTTCACCACTTACATCTCTTGTTATAGAAGTGTTTTCACTTCTTCGAGATATTTTATCTAATTCATCTATATATATGATACCTTTTTCTGCTTTTTCAATATCATAATCAGCCGCTTGTATAAGTTTTAAAAGAATATTTTCAACATCTTCCCCTACATAACCTGCTTCTGTCAATGTAGTTGCATCAGCAATTGCAAATGGAACGTCCAATGTTTTAGCTAAAGTACTTGCTAAAAGAGTTTTTCCTGATCCAGTAGGTCCAATTAATAAAATATTGCTCTTTTGAAGCTCAATTTCTTTAATATTTGAAGACGTTTTAATTCTTTTATAATGATTATATACTGCAACAGCAAGTGTTTTCTTTGCGTTATCTTGACCAATCACATATCCATCTAAAGTATCTTTGATTTCTTTAGGTAATAATAATTCATCAAAATCTAAAGGTGAAGTAACTTCCTCCTCTAAAATTTCATTACAAAGTTCAATACATTCATCACAAATATATACATTTGGTCCTGCAATTAATCTTTTAACTTGATCTTGAGATTTCCCACAAAATGAACATGTTAAATGTTTGCCTTTATCATGCGTCATATAATCATCTCCTATTTTCTAGATACAATAATTTCATCTACTAAACCATATGCTACTGCTTCCTCAGCAGTCATAAAATTATCTCTTTCAGTATCTTTTTCTATTTTCTCAACATCCTGTGAAGTCATATCACTTAACAGTTTGTTCATTCTATCTCTTATTGCTAATAATCTTTCTGCTCTAATTTTTACATCTGTAGCTTGTCCTTGAGCTCCACCAAGTGGTTGATGAATCATTACTTCAGAATTTGGTAAAACATATCTTTTCCCTTTTGCACCAGCAGCTAATAGAAATGCACCCATGCTTGCAGCCATTCCAATACATATTGTAGAAACATCTGATTTAATGTAATTCATTGTATCAAATATTGCCATACCCGCTGTAATCGATCCACCGGGTGAATTAATATATAAACTAATATCTTTGTCCGGATCGTCAGATTCTAAAAAAAGGAGTTGTGCTGTAATTAAACTCGATTGAGTATCATTTACCTCTCCATTCAACATAACTATTCTATCTTTTAAAAGTCTTGAAAAAATATCATATGATCTTTCTCCACGATTTGTTTGCTCAACAACCATAGGAACTAAATTACTCATTACCATACCTCCAATTAACTCTATTTAATATTTGCATTGTCAACTAAGAAATCAACTGTTTTTCTTGATACAATTGAATCTTTAAGATAATCTGTATTTCTAGAAAATAATTCTTTAATTTCTTCAACAGTTTTATCTTGAGCTTCAGCAAATTTCTTATATTCTTCTTCTAAATCTTCTTCAGTTGCTTCAATATTTTCTTTAGCTACTATGGCATCAAATAACAACCCTGTTTCAACTCTAATTAAAGCATCTTTTCTCATACTTGCTTTTAAATCATCTAAACTTCCGCCTGTAAATTGGGCATATTGTTCAATATTTAAACCTTGTTGAGCTAATTGTTGCTCAAAATTATTTATCATATCTTCAACTTCTTGATCAATCATAACTTCTGGTATCTCTACTTCCATATTTTCAACACATTTCTCAATTACTCGATCTCTATTTGCTCTTTCTGCACTTTCATCAGCAGATAATTGCATTTTTTCTTTTAAATCATTTCTATATTCATCTAATGTATCAAATTCTGTAGTATCGATAGCAAAGTCATCATCTAATTCTGGAAGTTCTTTAACTTTAATTGATAAAACTTTTACTTTAAATACTACTTCTTTTCCTGCCATTTCTTCTACATGATAATCTTCTGGAAAAGTTACATTCACTTCAACTTCGTCACCAATATTCGCACCAATTAATTGATCTTCAAATCCTGGAATAAACGTGTTTGATCCTATTTCAAGTTCATGCCCTTTATCAGATCCACCTTCAAATAATTCTCCATCAAGAGTTCCTACATAGTCTATAATTACTTTATCGTTTAATTCAACAGCTCTATCTTCAACATTAATCAATCTAGCATTCTGACCTCTTAAAACTTCTAATTCTTTGTCAACATCTTCATCAGTAATTACAGTATCAATACTTTCTATTTCAACACCCTTATATTCACCTAATTTTACTTCGGGTCTAACTGTAACTTCAAAACTAAGAACTAAATCTTTATCATTTCCGATTTCAACAATATCTAAATTAGGTTTGTCAACAGGCTCTAATTTTAATTCATCAAGTCCTTCTGAATAAGCATCAGGTAACAATATATTTACAGCATCTTCAAAAAATACTTCAACACCATAATTAAGTTCAATCATTTTTCTAGGTGCTTTACCTTTTCTAAATCCTTGTAAATTAAATTTTTTCTGATTTTGTTTAAAAGCTTTTGTTACAGCTTCTTGAAATTTTACATTTTCCACTACCACTTCGAATTTTGCTACATTTTTTTCATTACTTTTTAATTCAATCTTCATAATTTCCTCCTATATCAGTTGCATTTCACATTATTTATATAATAAATTGATTAAAATCAAAATTTAACCCGTCATCAATATATACTATATCATAATATTTCATATGTAAACATTTTTTTTAAAGATTTTATCGCATTTTTTTCTTCCAATATAAACATTTGTTTGATATAATATTATTTGTTATAAAGGAGTTGCTTTATGGATTTTTTTAACGAGTTATTTGAAAATTATAATATTAAATTAAATGAAAAGCAAAAAAAAGCTGTTCTTCATTTTGCTAATCCAGCACTTACACTTGCTATTCCCGGAAGTGGAAAGACAACTTTACTATTATGTAGAATTTTCTATTTAAATAAAGTAAAAAACGTCCATTTTGAAAACATTCTTACATTAACGTTTTCAAAAGCATCAGCAAATGATTTAGAAAGCAGATATAAAAATCTTTTTAATGCAATTCCAGGTAATTTAGAATTTTCTACAATTCATAAATTTTCATATAAAATTGTTAAAAAATATTATAAACATCGAAACATTCATTTCACTTTAATAGAAGGTAAAAATGCATACAATAAACTTAATATTTTAAAAAACGCATATAAAACAATAAATAATTCAATTATTTCAAATGAAGATTTAGAAACGCTTATCAATGATATAAGTTTTACAAACAATGTTATGTTAAAAGATAGTTACCCAAATAATATAAAAAATTTCAAAAAAATTTATGATTTATACAAATTAGAAAAAAAACATAATAAATTTATCGATTTTGACGATATGCTTTTAATATGTTTACGAGTACTAGAAAAAAATGAGGCACTACTTGATTTTTATTCAAATAAATTTAAATTTATCCAAGTTGACGAAGCTCAAGACACATCAATATTACAACATAAAATAATTAAACTTCTAAGTAAAAAACATAATAATATTTTCATGGTAGCTGATGATGACCAAAGTATATATGGATTTAGAGGCGCTTCTCCTGAATATTTATTAAATTTTAAAGAAAAGTATAAGAATGCAACTGTTTATTATCTAAACAAAAATTATAGATCTAGTTACGAAATAATTGATGCATGCAATAATTTTATTAATAATAATAAAAATCGCTATCAAAAAGAAATCATAAATATCGGCGAAAAAGAATCAAATATTAATATTACTGAATTTTCAAATCTAACAAATAGAAATGAATATATTATAAATATGTTAAAAACAGAAAATAAATCAAATGCTATTCTCTATAGGAATAATATATCAGCAATTCCAATTGCAAATTTACTTGAAAAAGCAAATTTAGAGTTTAATATAAAAGGCAAAAATTTAAATTTCTTTAATAATTGGCTTGTAAATGATATAAAATCTTTTTTTAATTTAATTTTAATCAATCAAGATTTAGAATCATTTGAAAAAATATATTATAAACTAAATAGCTATATTTCTAAAAATATGATTGAATATTTAAATTTAAATATTCGTGGAAGAAGTGTTTTTGATTGTTTAATTCAATATCCTTCATTAAAAAAATTTCAAATTGATACTTTTAAAAATTTAAAAAGTATATTTATTTCTCTAAGAGATAAAGAACCACTTGAAATAATTAATGTTATTAAATATGATCTTAATTATTTAAATTACCTTGATGAATTTGCAGGTAAAACAAATAATAATTATTCCACTCTAAAAAACAGACTTGCTATTTTAGAATCAATTGCATCTGAAGAATCTTCAGCATTTGAATTTCTTATAAGACTTGATAAATTAAATGATTATCTAAAAAATCATTTAAATGAACCTACTAATAATATTGTTTTGTCAACAATACATTCTGCGAAAGGTCTCGAATTTGATAATGTACATATTATTGATATTAATGATAATACATTACCACAAAGCAAAGATACAATAGAAGAAGATAGACGGTTATTATATGTAGCACTCAGTAGAGCTCGTTTAAACTTAAATATAATGCATTCAAAATTTATTTCTGGTAAATTTAACAGTAAAATTACTTTTATTAATGAAATCAAAAAATTAAATCATGTGAATTATAATGTTTATAAAAAGAAAAACAGTTTTAATTTTGAGTTTGGAGAAATTGTACATCACAAACATTTTGGAATTGGAAAAATAGTTAATATTTCAGACAACAATATTACTATTGATTTCAATAATTCTATAAAAACTCTTTCAAAAAACGTTTGTATAAATGAAAATTTAATATCAAAATAAAACGGAGAAAATTTAAAAATCATTTTCTCCGTTTTTATTTTCATCAAGAATGTCAGCCATTACTCTATAAATCATATGGTATGAATAACCTTTTCTATTTAGTAATCCGCTTAATCTAGAATATCTTTTTTTATAATCAATATCTCCATATTGACTATTTTTTTTATTTGCAATTTTATAAGCAGTTTCATATTCGTCATCTTCAGAATAATCCATTAAAAGTTCTTCAATTATGCTTTCATCAATTCCTTTTTCAATTAGTTTATTCTTTATTTTATATAATCCCATTTCTTTAATCTTATATTCAATATACATTTTAGCATATGCAAAATCATCAATATAGTTAAGTTTTAATAATTCTTTTATAACATTATTAACCGTTGGACTTAAATACTCATTTGCATAAAGCTTATCCTTTACTTCTTTTATTGTTCTAGCTTGATATGAAATATAATTTAGTGCTTTATTAAAACATTTATCATATTCATCATCCGTTTTTATTTGATCTATTAATTCTTTAGTCAATTCTTTACCTACAAATAAATCAAATTTAATTACTGTTTTATGATAAACTCCAAATGAAAATTCATTATCAATAAAAATTGAAATTCTGTTTTTATTTTTTTTTTGTTCTTCCATTTTAGTAATTATATTACTCATTTTTTCCTCGTTTATCAATACTTTCATCGATGATCTTAATATTTATCCAATCTATCATCATTTCATGACCTACTCCCCACCCATATGGATGAGTAAAAAATCTAATATAATCTTTATCAAATTTTAGTCCGCCTGTGTGTACCTCTTTGCCATTAACAATATATGAAATTCTATTCATTCTGGTATCAAAAATCAATTCTTCTTCAAACCATTCATTAAAAATAGGTTTTATAAGTCTTGCAGTATCAAGTGCTTCCCAAGTAGGAGGTAAAACTCTAAAAATATGTCTACCAGGTCTTGTAGAATCTTCATTATAATTATGAACATATTCAATTAAAACCGCAGCTTGACCAAATGCATCATACCAGTTTTCAAGATTTCTTTCTGGCTCTAATACATCTGAATCCGTTTGAAATAATGTAAGACCACCAGTAAATTTATCATTTGCATATTTAATTTTCACTCTCCTTTTAATTTTTATTACGTAATCTTCACCAATTGGCAAAGGTTTTGAAAGCAAATAAGGTCCTGCATCTATTTCCTTAACTTTCAAAGTAAGTATTCCATCTTTAATATCTATGTCATTCATCATTGGTTTATTAGTTTTCCATTGTCCAATATACCAAAATTCATCATTAAAAGTTTCAAATTCATCTGTATAATCAAACATCACTTTTGTATCATTCGGGTCATATATAAAGAAATAATAACTTGCAACAATCGTCGCAAATACAATAAATACTAATATTTTTCTCATAATTATCCTTTCTTGTTAAATATTCAAAAACTTATATAACTACCTCATTGAATATATCGTCAAAACAAAATTTTATTTTAATAACATCAAAAAAAGATGCTAAAGCATCTCTATTAAAATAACATATATGTAATTGATGACGCAAGCATCGAAAAAACTAACATTCCCACAATTACTATAGCCACATATTTAGTATATTTTCTATTCAAAATCAACACCTCTTTTCCCTTCTAAATTAAAAGTTTCTTTTATACTATTTATATTAAAAGAATAACTATATACAGGATAATTTTTTTTAATATTTAATTTAAAATCCAATTTAAAAACTCCTTTATTTGTCCACTTTATCCTAATAAATTCAACTTTCTTTTTAATATTTATTTTTTCAAATTTCTTTTCAATTATTTTTTTTAAAATATCTAAATTAACATATTCTATATTGATATCTCTAAAATATGCATATACCGTATAAACAATTACCTTTTTTGCCTTCTCATATATATAAAAACCAATTGAAATACTAATAATATTATAAATAAGATATATTAAAAAAGTCACTGAAATTGCAAATAATACTTCATTCATCTCAAATACTCCTTAATTATTATGCATATATTATAATATATTTTAAAAAAATTCAATATTTTTTTCATCATTTAATAATCATTTAATAAATTTCTTTATCGTATCCTATGATTTTAAATAAATCCATTAACTCATTTTTTTCAAGTTTTCTCCACTTTCCAATTTTTAAATCGCCAATTTCAATATTAATCATTCTTATTCTTTTTAAATTCAATACTTTATATCCAAATGCTTCACACATTTTTCTTATTTGTCTATTAAGTCCTTGAGTTATAATAATATTGAAAGTATGATCATCAACAAATTTTACTTTTGATTTTTTTGTTGTTCCAACATCTATAGTGACTTCACCTTCCATCTGCTTTAAAAAAGATGTAGTAATTTTTTTATTAACTTTTACAACATATTCCTTTTCATGATCATATTTTGATTTCAAAATTCTATTTACAATTTCACCATCATCTGTTAACAATAATAAACCTTCAGAATCTTTGTCAAGTCTACCAACAGGAAAAATCCTTGTTTCATATTTAATAAAATCAATTACATTGCTTTTATCATTAAGTGCAGTTGTAACTGTAATACCTTTCGGTTTATTTAACATGATATATTCATCATTTTCAGACAACTCAATTATTCTACCATCTATCATCACTATATCTTCATCATCAACTTCATACCCTGTAGCAACAACTTTTCCATTAACTCTAACACTACAATTTCCTATTAATTTGTCTGCTTCTCTTCTTGAACAATATCCTGCTTTACTTAAATATTTATTTATTCTCATAACAACCTTCCGTTTAAACACCTAATTCCATTTCAACCCATTTTTTAGTTGTGTCTATTTTATTAAATCCAACCCTTTCCATAACTTCAATAGTTCTTGAATCATCTACGCTAACAAAAGATCTAATTACTTCGCCTGCATATTCATAATAATCTACTAAATATTCAACTGCTTGTGACACAAAATCAGTTCCTAGTCCTTCTGAAATATATTCAGGTAGTAAAGCCATCCCCACTTCAAGTACTTCATCTTCAAAATAGCATTCAATATATCCTATTATTTCTTCATCAATAAAACTTACAAAAAATTCATATCCGTCTGAATCCTCTAATAAATCATCAATGTCTTCTGGTTCATGATTAATATTGTAGCACTTATTATTACCAATAGAATCTTTGCTTACAATAATATTTGCATATTCTTCATTCATTTCTTTAAAGCTGATTATCATTTAATACCTCCTTTATCTCAAATCAAATATTTTCTAGTTTCATCTTAATTCAATTATAATACAAAATCAGAAAATCTTAAATTAATTTTTACCTTAAATATAATAAATTTCAAAAAAAATAAAAACCTCTATTTGTCGAGGTTATTTTTTCATATTTTTTTTATACATATTCGCTACATTTTTATTTGATTTAATATTAATCTTTTTATTATTAATCGTAAAATCATCATTTTCAATTTCAACAATTTTGTTAACAAGATCCTTCATCTCTAATAACCCATCTCTATATTTTTCTTTATTAATATCATCTAATTTCTTTACATTAAATCTTTTCAACATTTTTTCATATTCTTCTGAAAATAAAATATCTATTTCCAATATTTCATTTTTTGTAGAATTATTTTTAAGAAGCTCAAGTTTTCTCTCAAGTATTTTTAAAATACGTATCATACCACTCATCACTACACTTTCAAATCAATGTGCGCACCTTTATGTGGCGTCACTGATTTTTCCATTGATTTCATTAGTGAGTCAATACTTTTTGCATCTTGGTTCATAACTTTACTCAAATTTGCTATATTAATTGCTGCTTTTAAGCTTTGAATATTTGCTGTTTGTAAACTTGTAATATTCATGTAATCACCTTCTTGTAAATATTATACCATAAAAAAACTTAAGCATCTATACTATTATATCGTCATTATCCGAATTATTATTAGTAAAAAGCCGACATTTTCATGTCGGCAAATTGTTAAGCTTCTAAAAGTTCTTCCTCATCATCCATATATTCAATACTGAATCCAGTATATCCGTAAATTATTGCTATAACAGGATTAATTAAATTCAAGAAACAATATGGCACATATACCCATGGTGCAACACCTAATGTAGAAATCATATAAGCTCCACAAGTATTCCAAGGAATAAGTGGTGAAGTTAAAGTCCCTGCATCTTCCAAAGTTCTTGAAAGATTTTTAGGATGAAGATTCCTTTCCTTATACGCTTCTGCATACATACGTCCAGGTATAACTATAGCCAAATACTGATCTGCAGCGATAATATTCATACCAATACTTGTAAATATTGTAGCAGCAATAAGTCCACCTGTATTTTTAGCTAATTTTAAAATGTTTGCTGCAATTGAATTAAGCATTCCAGATTTTTCCATTGCACCACCAAACATCATTGCACAAAGTATTAATGAAACCGTCCAAAGCATACCTTGCATTCCGCCTCGTGATAAAAGAGAATCAATTGCATCTACTCCCAAGCTTGAAGAATATCCATTATTTGCTACATCTAATACAGTTCCAAGAGATGATCCTTGAAAAATCATAGCAAATATACCACCTAATAATGCTGCACCAAACAATCCTGGTACTGCAGGAATTTTCTTAACAACAATAACGATTATAAGTACAGGTGCAATTAATAAAATTGGAGATAAATTAAATGCACTATCTAAACCGTTTAATATTACATCAATTGAACTTTGATCTAAAGATTCACCAGCATACTTTATACCAAGTATTGCAAATAACACAAGTGAAATAATGTAACTTGGAACAGTTGTATATAGCATATGCCTAATATGCGTAAATAAATCCGTTCCTGCCATCGCAGGTGCTAAATTCGTTGTATCTGATAATGGTGACATTTTGTCGCCAAAATAAGCTCCCGAAATTATTGCTCCAGCTACCATTTCAATAGGCATTCCAAGACCTGTTCCTACACCTATAAGTGCAATACCAACAGTCGCAGCAGTTGTCCATGAACTTCCTGTAGCTAATGATACTACAGAGCATATAAGCATAGTTGCTACAAGAAAAATCCCTGGC
>JAMOQG010000023.1 GCA_027064135.1 Peptostreptococcaceae bacterium
TCCTGAGATAATTAGACCTTCAAAAGAAGAATGTTATAATAACAGTAGAGCTAAATCTACTAAAATGAGATGGGCAATAAAAGCATAAAATAATAATTGCTAAATATATTAAAAATTTAAAGCATTTTCGAGAATTACTTTTCAATATGATTCCATTATTAAAAGATCAAAATAAAGGGTTTACATATACATTTGTATAGTCAAGAATTAAATGCTGATATTATAGAAAATTACTATGCTAAACAATTGATTTCAGCTTAAAAATTTCAAAATATATATGGTGAAGTTTTAACATTTATAAATTTAGATTCTGAATTTGGAATTCCATTTTCAATAGATGATAAGGAATTAGATACTGAAAATCTAGGTAAAAATACATTAAATGGTTTCTTTAGACCTTACTAGCAGAACTTATTTTGAACTATACTGATAAAAAAACTTTATTTAGTAGTGAACCGCTTGTTACATGTGCAAATGATTTTGAGTTTATTCCTTTAACTGAGGAGAAAGAGAAAGAAGTTGTTAATCTAGTTGGTAATTTATGTACAGCCACAGATGTTGTAGCTAAGGATATATTATTACCAAAATTAAAAATTGGAGATATAGTAGTTATAACTAATGCTGGAAGTTATGCAGCTGTACTTTCACCTATGCAATTTTCTTCACAGGGGCCTCTTGCTCAACTTTTTTTATTAAGTAATGGAAATGTAATTTAATAAATATATTTTGACCGTATCATATAAAAAATGAATACGGTCTTTTATATTGTAAAAAAACCTCGTAATTTGTATTGAAAATGTTATAATTGATTTATAAAATATAATGTTGCTTATATATTGAAAAAAATGTAGCTTAGACGGGAGAATACACTATGAATAATCAAACAAAAGAATTTAAAGCAAATCAAAAAAATCAAATAAAGTTAGTAATTATACTATTATTGATTGCAATACCTATAATCATATTTTCAATAAATATGATATTAGATTCAAATATTGAATTAGCTAAATATACTAATTCGGCAAAGATTAAATCATTAGATAATTTAGATATGGACGTAATAATAAATAATCTTAGTTATCAAAATGCTTCTAGTCAACGAAATTTATATGTTTTCTTTTTTCTTTTTACAATAGGATTTACATTTTTGATATTGCATATTTATTATTTTACTAATACAAAAATTTTGTTCGATGATAAAAAAATAAGTTTATATTCAATTTATAAAAAGGAAGCATCAAAAGAATTTTTATGGGAGAACATTAAATCCATACAATTTGGTAATATGTATACTCCAGGGAGTAGAAGTACATTATATAGAATGAAAATTATATATATAAAAATGGTTGATAATAAACAACTTAATAAAGTTGAGTTTATACCTATTAAGAAATTTGAAAATTCTAAAGATTTAATGAATGAATTAGAGAAAATCGGAAAAAATCACATGATAGATGTATTTTATATGAATGAATAGAGAATGTATTCAATATAATGAGGAGATGATATGAAATATAAAAAAAAAATCGTACTTTTCTTTATATTCCTTTTTTTAATAGTTGGTTGTGCTAAAAAAGAATCAACAGTCTTGAAGGAAGAATTTACTAAAAAAGTAGAAATATTTGAGAAAAATAAAATCGCTACTTATAGACGTGAAATAAGCATTGAAGAATATGAAGAAAGAATAAAAGGGAGTTTTGATAAATTATTAGAGAATAGAGTAGTTGCAATAATGAGAGTAATAATAAATGAAGAAAAAGAGAAGGAATATACTGAAAAATTTAAAACTAGTGGATATAAGTTAGATCGAATACCTGAGTATATGATTTATAATGTTAGAGAAATTGAATCTGAAATAGAGGTTTATATTGTTGACAACATATTTGATGGAATGGTTGAAGGAGAAAAACGTGTATATTTGAAAAAATTCACAAAATTTTACTTTGAAGGAGAATTACTTAAAGAAAATGTATCTACTATTTACTATAATTTTAAAAATATTGATGGCAAATGGAAAATAACTGAAATAAGAAATGACTCTGAATCTCTCGACGGTCTAAGTATAAGAAAAAGAAAATCAGTAATAAATGATATGGATTATAGTTTGACAACTGATTATATTGAATTATTTAAAATAGATAGAAAGTAAATAGGTAAGAAATGTGTACTTGGATCTACATTTTTCTTATAAACTATGATATATTTATGATAATAATAGGTTTAATGTAAACTTAAAAAAGGATGGTGATACGTTTATGACATTAATAATTATTTATAGTATTTTGATAATAGGGCTTGTAGTATCTTTTATTAAAAGTAAGGAAAAAACTAAAAAAGCTTTTAAAATAGCTAAAAAGGCATTTATGAAAACAGCTCCTAGTCTTTTAGCAGTACTTGGAATTGTTGGATTAACATTAGGAATTCTAACACCGGAAACAATCTCTGGAATTATTGGATCAGAAGCAGGCTTTATGGGAACGATTATAGCGGCTTTAATTGGTGCGATTACACTTATACCGTCTTTGATTGCTTTTCCTTTAGCAGGTTCATTATTGCGTGCTGGAGCAAATGTTATGACTATATCAGTGTTTATTACAACTCTTGTTATGGTTGGCATTGTGACAATGCCTATGGAGATTAAAATGTTAGGTAAAAAATTTACATTCCTTCGTAATGGATTAGGCTTTATAGCAGCTATTATAATTGCAGCTATAATGGGGGTAATATTATGATGAAAATAATAAAAAAATTCAAATTACCTATTTTAATATTGTTTATATATGGAGTTTTAGGAATAAGTTCTCCAGAAGTTGCAAATAAATCATTTAATGTTTCTCTAACTTATCTTGGAGAAATGATTTTCATCATACCACCTGTTTTCATACTTATGGGATTGATGGAAGTTTGGATTCCAAAAAATAAAATTGAAAATTTACTTGGAAAAGAGTCTGGTATTAAAGGAATTATAATATCATTTGTTCTTGGTACTTTACCTACAGGACCTTTATATGTAGCGTTTCCTATGACAGCTTCATTGCTTAAGAAAGGTGCTAGTGTTTCAAATATGATTGTTTTTCTAGGATCATGGGCAACGTTAAAAGTACCTCAATTATTAGTTGAAGCAGAATTTTTAGGTGTTCCTTTTATGGTTTTAAGATTTGTTTTAACATTCATAATGTTAGTGTTAATGGGTGTATTTATGCAATTCACTCTTAAATTGAGTCCAGATAAAGCTTTTCTAGAAAGTAATAATAAGAATAATTAGATGTTTTGTTAATAGTTAAATGGTCATGATGGGTGGGTTGAGATAAATTTGATAAAAAAAGATTAGAGAGGATAAGATATGTCTAAACTATTAATTTGTCCAAAAAGTAATGGTAATACGTTCAATGTTTGTAGTTATATTTCTGAAAAAGAAAATATAGATTTAAAAATTCTTAATAGTAATGAAAAAATCATATTGTCTAAATATAATAAAATAATATTATCTACTGGTGTATATGGTGGTAGGCCACATTCGAATTTAGTAAAATGGTTAAAAAGTATTGAAAAAGAAGATATTGCTGAAAACACAGAATTTTTCATTTTTATGACTTGGTTTGGTAGAGGCAAATCAGATAAAAATGTAATTAAAAAAATAAATTCATTATTAAAAAAAGTAGATAAAAAATTAGAAGATAATTATATTACTTGTTTAGGAAAAAATATGTTAATAATTAGATATAAACATCCAACTAAATTAGAATTGAAAGAAGTTTTAAATTGGATAAAAAATATATAATAAAAATATATAATAATATTTAATATCAAAAAAAACACCAACAAAGTTGATGTTTAATATGGTGCCGAAGGTGGGACTCGAACCCACACGCTTTTAAGGGCTTCGGATTTTGAGTCCGACGCGTCTGCCAGTTCCGCCACTTCGGCTCGACTAATATATGCTAACATAAATACAGTAGCTATGTAAAGGCTATTAAGTTATTTTAACAAATAGCCTTTAATTTACTTTTCTAATTAAACCCATTGGAGTTTGTTGATGTCCTTGACCAAGTGGATTATCTGAAATTAGTTTTTCGTAAAAATGTACATTATCTTTTAAAGTTTTATTTGAAAAGCCTAAAATGTCTTGACCTAAATCATTTGCATCAATAATTAAACATGGAACATTAAATTTATCTTCTATAGATTTAGCAACTTTATCTGGATTTTCTGGTCCTAATACAACACATTTGTTTAGTGGTGGTATTGTACCGCTTGTTGGACCATCAATAGATCTTGCTTTTGGACCTGCAATTCTATAAAAATCACCACTTCTTCCTAGCACTTTCTTTGTAAAACCACCAACAACACTTGCGAGTAGTATTTTAGGAAGTCCACACTCTCTAATTGCCATTTCCATTGTTTCAGGCATACCAAGCCCAATTCCATATGGAGACCTAGTTACAAATTTAGAAATAAATGTAGCCATTTTAGAAGGCTTAATATCAGTTACAAAAAAAGATCTGCTTTGAGTTACAGCAACTGCTTTTTCACTAATAAATAAAATATCGCCTTTTTTGATTTCGCTTGCAGCATATTTACCAACAACATCTAAAATTTCATCTGTTTTATCAATTAAATGTGTTTTAATTGGAATTCTATCATATTTTTTATTTTCAACGTTAATTATCATAATTTCTCCTTTTCTCAATATTATAATAATAGCATGAAAAGAATAAATTTTAAATAAAATGTTATAATTTTAGCTTTATATGTTAAAAAGAATAAAAAAGCAAAGAGAAAATTGTGAAATGTTAGCATATTTTTAATATTTATTGATTTTTATTAAATATTTTAATAATATTGATTAAACATATGAAAGTTTGGATATATATGTTAAGGATAAGTATTATTGGAGGTTATAAGATGAAGAAAATAACATTTGATTATTCGGATGGTTTTGTATCAAAAGAAGAAATAGAAGGATTAAAAGGATTTACTTTGGAAGCACACAAAATGCTTCATGATAAAACAGGACTTGGAAATGACTATGTTGGTTGGTTAAGTTTACCAAAAGATTATGATAAAGAAGAATTTAAAAAAATAAAACAAGCTGCTGAAAAGATTAAAAATAATTCTGACATTTTGTTAGTTGTTGGAATTGGTGGTTCATATCTTGGATCCAAAGCTGTAATTGAAGCACTTACAAATTCGTTTTATAATGATTTAGATGATAGTATTAGAAAAACTCCTAGAATTTACTTTGCTGGAAATAATATATCAGGAAGATATTTAAAACATTTAACTGAATTAATTAAAGATAAAGATTTTAGTGTTAATGTAATTTCAAAGTCCGGTACTACTACAGAAACTGCAATTGCATTTAGAGTATTTAAAAATATGTTAGAAAAAAAATATGGAAAAGATGGTGCAAAAGAAAGAATATTTGCAACTACTGATAAATCAAGAGGTGCTTTAAAAACATTATCTGATAATGAGGGTTATGAAACTTTTGTTATACCAGATGATGTTGGAGGAAGGTTTTCTGTATTAACTCCAGTTGGTTTATTACCAATTGCTGTATCTGGATTAAATATTGATGAATTAATGAAAGGTGCATTTGATGGAATGAAAGAATATTCCGTAGAGGGAATTGAAAATAATCCTTGTTATGAATATGCTATTGTTAGAAATGCACTTTATAATAAAGGTAAAACTACTGAAATATTAGTTGATTATGAACCATCATTATCTTTTGTTGGTGAATGGTGGAAACAATTATTTGGTGAAAGCGAAGGAAAGGATGGAAAAGGAATTTTCCCTGCTGCTGTTCATTTTTCAACAGATTTACATTCAATGGGACAATATATTCAAGATGGAAGAAGAAATATATTTGAAACAATATTAAATATTGAAAAATTTGATGATGATACAGAAATATTATCTGATGAAGAAAATCTAGATGGACTTAATTATATTGCTGGAGAAACTTTTAATTTTGCAAATCAAAAAGCTTTTGAAGGAACTAGAATGGCGCATGTAGATGGTAATGTTCCAAACTTAATATTAAATGTTCCTGAATTAAATGAATACTATTTTGGAAAATTAATTTATTTCTTTGAAAAAGCATGTGGTATTAGTGGTTATCTATTAGGAGTTAATCCATTTAATCAACCTGGAGTAGAGGCATATAAAAAGAATATGTTTGCACTTTTAGGAAAACCAGGATATGAAGAATTAAGAAAAGAATTATTAAATAGAAAAAAATAATATATATAACCTGGTGCAATTTAACGTGCCAGGTTTTTATATTTTAAATGAATTTTTAGGTTATAATGATACATAGAAAAAATAATAAAAAAATGGAACTTTATTAGATTTAATTCGTCTAATTAAAAGATAGAGGAAAGGAGTGATGAAGTGTCTGATAATGAAATAATTTTACTCGAAAAAGCAGTAAAAGGAGATATTAAAAGTTTTGAAATACTAATAAGAAAATATCAGAAATTTGCATTTAATATTGCACTTAATTATTTGAAAAACATTGAAGAAGCTGAAGACGCAACACAGGAAGCATTAATTAAGGCTTTTAGATATTTAAAAAAATTTCAAATGGAATCAAAGTTTTCAACTTGGTTATATAGAATTGTAATTAATACATGTAAAGATGAATTAAGAAAAAAATCTAGAAATCAGAAAGTTATTAATATTGATTCAGAAGAAACATATGTTAACGAAATAGAGGATATAACATATGAGCCTTTAAAAGAAATAGAGGAAAAAGAAATAAGTAATAAATTAAAAGAAGCGGTAAATAGTCTAAAAATAAAATATAAAGAAGTAATCGTACTTTGTGATATTAATGGCATGTCATATAATGAAATATCTGACATCCTTGAAATTCCAGTTGGTACTGTGAGATCAAGAATTAATAGAGGAAGATTAACTTTAAGAAAAATAATTAATGAAATGGAACTTTTTGATAAAGAAAGCGTCTAATAACGGAAGGAGGTAAAAATGAATTGTAATGAAGCAAGATTATATATTTCAAGTTTAGTGGATGAAGAGTTAGATATTGATGTTAAAGATGAAGTTATTAAGCATATTGAAAATTGTGAAGAATGTAAAAAAATATATGAGGAAGAAAAACTTATTAAAAACTTATTAAATGAAAATGAATTGAAAGAGTTACCAAATGATTTTAATGAAAAATTACACAATAGTTTAATGAATGAAATAAAAGAGATTAAAAAATCGAATAAAGTAATGAAATTTGTTAATAGAAACAGAAAGTATTTAGCTGTTGCAGCTTTATTTATTTTTGCAGTGGTTTTAGTTAATAATAACCCTTTAAATTTGATGACAGGAAATAATTATGAATTAAGAGATATGAAAAATGCTGTTATGGAAGATAGTGTTGAAATGAGTTTTAACGAATCTGCAAAGTTAGGTGCTCAGCCAACTGTGATGATGAAGTCAGAGGGTGAAAACTTTGGTAATGAAGCACCTATGGCACCTATGGCTGAAGTTGAGGCAGCATCAATAGAATCCGAATATCAAACTGGAAGAATTATTATTAAAAACAGTAATATGCAGTTAGATATTCTTAATTTTGAAAAAACAGCAGATGATATTAAAAACTATGTTGAAGGGTTTGATGGATATGTAAGCAACATGAGTTCAAATATTAGATATGTTGATGAAAATGGAAAAGAATTTAAATATGGCTATTTAGAAGTAAAAATTAAAAGTGAGTCATTTGATGAGTTTATAGATTTCGTAGAAAATCTAGGAAAAGTAAGAAACACTAATTTATCAACTCAAGATGTAACAAATGCTTATAGAGATACTGTTTCAAGTATTAAAAATCTTGAAATTACTCAAGATAGACTTAGAGATATTTTAACTAAAAGTAAAAATGTTGAAGAAACTTTACAAATTGAAAGAGAATTAACAAGAGTAAGAGGTCAAATTGATCAATTAAAAGGAAATGTAAAAAATTGGGATAGGCTTAGTAAATATGCAACTATTAATATTTCACTTAATGAAGTGGAAGAATTAGAAGTGTCAATTCAACCAATAGATAATAGCATATTTAAAAAGGCTACTGATGGGCTTATGAATACAATAAATATAATAAGAAAATTTTTAGAGAGACTATTTATAAGTATTATTGCATATTCACCTTTTATTTTTACTATATTAGTTGGATTAGTAATATTTAGGAAATTTTATAAGAAAAGAGGAATAAAATGAAAAAAATAATAATTGGGCTTTTAGTGTTTACTGTTATTGCAGCGGTATTTGTAATAGATAGTAATGATTTATTAAGTAAGAAAGTTTATGCTGATGAAGAAAATAATGAAATATCAAAATCTACAGTAGAAGTATATGGAAGTGCTAATATAGAAGTTGAACCAGATGTAGCGTATATTAATATTGGTGTTGATACAGAAAATAATAATCCTTCATTAGCCCAAAAAGAAAATAAAGAAAAAATGGATAAAATAATATCTTCTTTGAAAAAAATGGGTTTAACTGATGAAGAGTTAACTACTATTAATTATAGCATTAGAAAAAATTATAGATATTTAAAAGATGATGAAAGAGAAGAATATTATATGGTTTCAAATTCTTTAAAAATAACTGTTAACAATATTGATGAAGTAGGAAATGTAATTGACGCAGCAAGTAATAATGGAGCAAACAATATTAACAGTATTCAATTTAGTGTAACAGATGATACAGTATATTATAATCAAGCATTAAACGATGCGATGTTAAGTGCAAAAGAAAAGGCAACATCAATCATGAACACATTTGGAGAAACTCCTTCAAAACCAAAATCAGTAGTTGAAATTAGTAATAATTATGGTGTTGTTAGAGATTATGGAAATATGATGAAAGCAGAAATGGCATATGATTCAATTTCTACTCCAATTCAAGCAGGAGATATTACAATTTCAGCAAGGGTAAAAGTAATTTACGAGTACTAAAAATAAGCAAAAATAAATGAATTAAAACGATTATAAAATGATGTAAGTATTGTTGTATGCAATTATACTTGCATCATTTTATATTGTGAAATTTATGTTGCAATTACTAGACACTATGTTATTATATACTTGTCAATAGATGAAGAGGGGGACCATATAATGAGTCGTGAAAATTTAGTTTTAAAAGTGAAACCAGAATGGTGCAAAGGATGCAATATTTGTGTGCATTTTTGTCCGACTAATGTACTTGAATTGGACGAAGATAACAAAATTGTAATAGCAAGACCAGATGATTGTATAAAATGTGGATTGTGTGAATTAAGATGTCCTGATTTTGCAATATACTTAGAAGGTGATGAAAATGAAGATGAAAAGTAATATTCAATTTGTTCAAGGAAATAAAGCTTGTATTATGGGTGCATTAGACGCAGGATATAGATTTTACGGTGGATATCCAATTACACCATCAACAGAATTAGCTGAACTATCTGCAGTTGAACTTCCAAAAGTTGGCGGAAAATTTATACAAATGGAAGATGAAATTGGTGGAATTGCAGCAGCAATTGGCGCTTCATTAACTGGTAAAAAATCAATGACTGCAACAAGTGGTCCAGGATTTTCATTAAAACAAGAAAATATTGGATATGCAATGATGGCAGAAGTTCCATTAGTAATTGTAAATGTTCAACGTGGTGGTCCATCAACTGGTTTACCAACTTCACCTGCTCAAGGCGATATGATGCAAGCTAAATGGGGAACTCACGGCGATCATCCAGTAATTGCATTAACACCAGATTCTGTACAAGAAACTTATTATATGACAATTAGAGCTTTTAATTTAGCTGAAAAATATAGAATGCCTGTAATGATTATGACTGATGAAGTTATCGGACATATGAGAGAAAAAATTGTAATTCCTAATAAAGAAGATTTAGAAATAATTGATAGAATAAAACCTACTGAAAAAGAAGGATATTTACCATATGGTGTTGAAGAAGGAGAAACAGTTCCTAAAATGGCTTCATTTGGTGATGGATATAGATATCACATAACAGGATTAGCACATGATGAAACCGGTTTTCCAAGTAATAGTAATGAAAATGCTAAAAAATTGTTAGATAGACTTATGAATAAAGTAAATCATAATTTAGATGATATTTTAGATTATGAAGAATATATGCTAGATGATGCAGAACATATAGTTTTATCATATGGTGCAACTGCTAGATCAGCAAGAGCTGCAATTAAGCAAATGAGAAAAGACGGTATAAAAGTTGGTATGTTTAGGCTTAAAACAGTTTGGCCTTTTCCAGAAGAAAGATTATTGGAATTAAGTAAAAACGTTAAAAATGTTTTAGTTGCTGAGATGAATCTTGGTCAAATGGTATTAGAAGTTGAAAGAGTAGTTAAAAACAACGCTAAAATATTATTCTGTGGTAGAGCAGATGGTGAAATAATTACTCCTGAAGAGATAATTGAAACTTTAAAGGAGGAATTTTAAATGAATAAGTATGTAAAAAAATATCTTAGAAATGATAAATTAGCTCATATGTGGTGTCCTGGATGTGGACATGGAATAATCATGCACCAAATTATTAAAGCGATTGACAATTTAGGTTTAGATAAAGATAATATTTGCGTTGTTTCAGGTATTGGTTGTTCTTCTAGAGCTCCTGGTTATATGGATTTTGATACTTTACACACAACACATGGTAGAGCATTAGCTTTTGCAACAGGAATAAAATTAGCAAACCCAGATATGAAAGTAATTGTTGTTTCGGGCGATGGAGACGCTTCAGCAATTGGTGGTAATCACTTAATTCACGCTTGTAGAAGAAACATTGATATCACAACAATAGTATTTAATAATACTATTTACGGAATGACTGGAGGACAATTTTCTCCAACTACTGCAACAAATGATTTAGCGTCTACTGCTCCATATGGAAGTATTGATAGACCATTTGATATCGCTAAATTAGCTGCAGCTGCAGGAGCAAGTTATTCTGCAAGATCTACAGTATATCACGCAAATAACTTAGAAAAACTTATTGAAGAAGCTTTACAAGTTAAAGGATTTTCATTAGTAGAAGCTATGTCAATGTGTCCTACATCTTATGGTAAAAGAAATAAAAAGGGTACAGTTTCTGATATGTTAGAAGATTATAAGGAAACTTATATTAATATAAATGCATTTAATAAATTACCACCAGAAAAAAGAGAAGGAAAAATTGAGATGGGTGTATTTAAAAATGAAACATATCCAGAATATACTGCGGAATATCAAAAACTTATTGATAGATTAAAGGGTGATAAATAATGAGTAATCAATTTGAATTAAGATTATCGGGAGCTGGTGGACAAGGGTTATTATTAGCTGGTATTGTTTTAGCTGAAGCAGGAATATTAGATGGTAAATTTGCTACTCAAACACAATCTTACGGACCTGAGGCAAGAGGTGGAGCTAGCAAGTCAGAAGTTATTATTAGTGATTCTGAAATTGATTATCCAGAAGTAAGAACACCAAATTTAACTCTTGCTTTAACACAAGAAGCAGCAGATAAATATATTAGTAAAGATATAATAAACGGTATAATTGTTGTGGATGAAAGAGTAGAAATAGATCCAGCAATTAAATATGAAAAATTAATTAGAGTACCTATTATTAAAACTGCAAAAAATAAAATTGGTAAAGCAATTGTTGCAAATATAGTTTCTCTTGGTATAATAGTAGAAGCAACAAATATAGTTTCAAAAGAAGCTATGGAAAGTGCAATTTTGAATAGAGTTCCAAAAGGAACTGAAAAATTAAATAGAATGGCTTTAGAAAGTGGTTATGAATTAGCGAAATAGGTGGATATATGGAAAAAAATGTAATTAATTTAATTAAAAGTAAATACTTTAATTTAAGTAAAAGTCAGAAAAGAATTTCTGATTACATTTTAAAAAACCATCAAAAAGTTGCATTTATGACTGCTAAAGAATTATCAAATGAATCTCAAGTTAGTGAATCTACTGTTGTGAGATATGCTATTGCACTTGGATTTAATGGTTATCCTGAACTTATAGAATCAATTCGAGATAATATTAAATCAAAACTTACCACAATAGAAAGATTTGATTTATCAACTAGCGCTAATTTAAAAGGCGAAGATTCTTTTAAAAATATTATGAGAAATGATATTGAAAATATCAGATCTACTATAAAACAAAACAATCAGGAAACTATTGATTTAATAGCTGATGAACTTGCAAAAAGTAATAGAATATATATTCTTGGATTAAGGTCATCAAAAGTTTTAGCAAATTACCTTCATTATTACATTAGTTTGATTTTTAATGAAACATTTGTTAAGGAGATAGAAGCTCAAAATGTATTTGACGATTTAGTTAATTTAAAACCTGGTGATGTTCTTGTTGCTATAGCTTTTCCTAGGTATTCAAAATTAACTATTGAAGCTTTAAAATATGCAAAAGATAATAATATTACTGTTATTTCATTAACAGATAGTAGTTTATCACCATTAAATGAGTATTCAAAATATACTTTATTAGCTGATTTAAGTATTAGCACATTTATAGATTCTTTGGTTGCTCCAATGAGCGTATTAAATTTACTGATTACTTCAATTAGTATAAGAAATAAAAAAACAGTACAGCAAAAATTTGAGAAATTAGAAAAAGTATGGGATGAATATGGAATATTTAGATAGATATTAGGGAACCTTTAAAAGGTTCCTTTTTACATGAATAAGAAAATTTGATATAATATAATCTACAAGGATAAAAGGATGGTAAATATGTTGAAGATAGCAATCGATGGACCGGCAGGCTCAGGCAAAAGCACTGTTTCAAAAATTATAGCAGAAAAGTTGAATATTAATTATCTTGATACAGGTGCAATGTATAGAATGTGTACTTTAAAAATACTTAATAAAAATATTAATTTAGATGATGAGAATAAAATTACTGAAATAATTGATAAAATTGATATTAAAATGGAAAATAATGTTTTTTATTTAGATAATAAAGATGTTAGTGAGCAAATAAGAGATGAAAAAATTTCGAAAAATGTCTCAAAAGTGGCTGCGATAAAATTTGTACGTGAAAAAATGGTAGATATTCAAAGAGAAATTGCATCTAATGCAGATGTTATTATGGATGGTCGCGATATTGGGACTCATGTATTAAAAGAATCAAAAAATAAATTTTTTCTTAATGCTTCAATTGAAGTTAGAGCTTTAAGAAGATATGAGGAACTTATTAATAAAGGTGTAAATGTAATAAAGGAAGAAATTATAAAGGATATTGCCAAAAGAGATAAATTGGATTCAGAAAGAGAATTTTTTCCACTTATAAAAGCCGATGATGCAGTTGAAATTGATACAAGCGGATTAAATATTAATGAAGTTGTAGATTTGATAATCTCGAAGATTGGAGAAAAAAATGACTAATTTACTTAAAAATATAATTAGAATATATTACAAAATATTTTTCAAAGTAAATATTTCTGGTGAAGATAATCTTCCAACAGACAAAGGATATGTTCTTTGTGCAAATCATATTTCAGCACATGATCCAACAGTTTATGCGGTAAGCGTAAAAAAACTTCTTTACGCATTGGGGAAAAAAGAATTATTTAAGAGTTTTATTGGAAAGTTTATATTCTCTAATATGAATGTAATTCCGGTTGATAGAAACAAGATTGATATCAGTGCAATGAAAAAATCATTAAGAATATTAAAAAAAGAAAAATCTGGACTTTTAGTATTTGCGGAGGGGACTAGAAATCATGGAATAACTCCTTTGCCATCAACACCTGGTGCATCAATGCTTGCAATTAAAGCAAAAGTTCCGATTATTCCACTTTCAATTGATTCAACGTACAAATTATTTAGTGAAGTGAATATTAAGATTGGAAAACCAATAGATTTAAGTGGTTATAATTCAAAAGAAATGGATACTCAAGATTATATTAAAATAAATGAAGATATTTTAAAAGATATATATAATAATTTAGTGTTATATAAAAAAGGTAAAAATTATGAAGATTAAAATAGCTGAATATTCTGGTTTTTGTTATGGAGTAAAAAGAGCTGTGGAAATTGCACTTGAGTCATATGAGATTGAAACTTATACATATGGTCCGATTATTCATAATGGAGAATTCCAAAAAAAATTAGAACGGAATGGTGTGTTCATTGAAACTGATTTAGAAAAAATTGAAAATAAAAATTTAATTATAAGATCTCATGGTGTAAAAAAGAGTGTATATGAAGAAGCAAAAGCCAATAATATAAATACAATTGATGCAACTTGTCCATATGTAAAAAAAATCCATAAAATTGTAGAAGAAGAATATAATAAAAATAGAAAAATTATAATTATTGGTGATGAAAATCATCCTGAAGTAATTGGAATCAACGGTTGGTGCAAGGATAGTGCAAATATTATAAAAAAAGTAAATTTTATATTGAGTAATTTAAAAAAATCTGATAGAATTAGTGTTGTGTGTCAAACAACTTTTAATTTAGAACTCTATGATACGATAAAAACTAGACTTATGAACAAATTTGATGATATAATATTTTTCGATACAATTTGTCTAGCAACTGTAAACAGACAGAGTTCCGCTGAAAAACTATCTAAAGAAGTTGATTTAATGATAGTTGTTGGTGGTAAAAACAGTTCAAACACAAATAAATTGTTTGAAATTTGTAAAAAAAATACTAAAACTCTTTTTTTACAAACTGAAAAAGATTTTTATTTATCCGATCTAACCAACGTGAATTCAATTGGAATAGTTGGAGGAGCATCGACTCCGGAGTGGGTAATTAATAATATAATAAAAAAAATAAATAACGAAGGCGAGGGTTTTTAATGGAAAATGAAATGACAATGGCGGAACTACTGGAAGGTTATGAGAAATCATTCAAGGTACCAAGAAAAAGAAGTATTATGAGTGGTGAGGTGGTACAAGTAACTGATACAGAGGTAGTTGTCAACCTAGGGTATAAGGCAGATGGAATTATACCAAAATATGAAATTTCTAATGATTCGAACTATGATATCAAAAATAATATAAATGAAGGAGATGTTTTAGACGTATATGTTGTCGATTTAGATGACGGAGAAGGAAATGTATTATTATCACTTAAACGTGTTAGTATGCTAAAAGACTGGGATGTTCTTCAAGATTTATATGCTGAAGAAAAAACAATCACAGTTAAAACTACTAGAGTTGTTAAAGGTGGAATTATTGCATTCTTTAATGACATTAGAGGATTTATTCCAGCATCACAATTATTACCAAGATATGTTGAGGATTTAAACAAATTTGTTGGTAAAGATTTAGAAGTTAAAATTTTAGAAGTAAATAAAAGAAAGAGAAGATTAGTATTCTCTCATAAAGCAATTGTTAAAGTTGCTTTAAACAAAGAAAAAATAAAATTATGGGATAATATTGAAGTTGGACAAATTGTTGATGGTGTTGTTCGTAAGATATTAAACTTCGGCGCATTTATTGATGTTGGCGGTGTTGATGGATTAGTTCACATTTCAGAAATTTCTTGGGGAAAACTTCAAAACCCTAAAAAATTATTGGCTGTTGGAAGTACTATAAAAGTAAAAGTTCTTTCTTTCAATAAAGAAGAAGAGAAAATTTCTTTAAGTATTAAACAAACTCAACCAAACCCATGGGAAATATTTGAAGAAAAATATACTATTGGTGAGGTATATGAAGGTGAAGTTGTTAATTTAACTGAATTTGGTGCATTTGTTAAATTAGAAGATGGATTAGAAGGATTGGTTCACATTTCAGAAATTTCTTCTGAAAGAATTGAAAAGCCATCTGATGAATTGCATATTGGACAAAAAATCAATGTTAAAATTATTGACAGTGATTTAGAAAATCAAAAGATTAAATTATCTTTAAAAGAACTTGAATAATTTTGAGCCGTGTTTACACGGCTTTTTCTATATATAGGAGATGATATAATGGAAGGCTATGAAATATTTAAAAAGAATATATTGAAATTAACTGGACTTAATCTTACATCTTATAAAGAAAGACAGATGAAGCGAAGAATTGAATCATTAATTAAAAGAAATAAATATACTAGTTATTCTGATTATTTTAAAGCTTTACAAATAAACGAAGAATTGTTTGATGAATTTATTAATTATCTTACAATAAATGTATCTGAATTTTATAGAAATTTTGAACAATGGGAAGTTTTAAGAAAAACTGTTGTACCAAAATTATTGAAAAATAGTAGAAATTTAAAATTATGGTCAGCTGCATGTTCAACTGGTGAAGAACCATATAGTTTAGTAATGTTAATGTCAGAATTTATGCCGTTAAATAAAATTAAAATATTAGCTGTAGATATTGATGAAGGTGCAATAAATAAAGCAAAAATAGGAGTTTACTCTAAAAAAAGTTTAGATAAAGTTCCCGATAAATTTAAGAAAAAATATTTTACGGAAATTGGAAAATCATTTAGAATTTCAGAGGATATAAAAAAATGTGTTACATTTAAGAAAATGAATTTATTAGAAGATAAATATCCTGATAATTGTGATTTAATATTATGTAGAAATGTAATGATATATTTCACAGAAGAAGCTAAAGATATTATGTACGATAAATTTTCTGGTGCGTTAAAAAATCAAGGCATATTATTTGTGGGTTCTACTGAGCAAATTATTGTACCAAAAAAATATAATTTCATGTCTGAACAAACATTTTTTTATACTAAGAATAATAAGTAGAATAAGGGAGATTTTTCTATTAATATTTGTTAAAATATAGTTAGTATATGAATGGAGGCTTTATGAAAGATATATCAAAAAAATATGAAAAAATTTCACCGTCAATTACACTTGCAATTACTGCAAAAGCTAAGAAAATGATAAAAGATGGAATGGATGTGAAAAGTTTTGGAGCTGGAGAACCAGATTTTAAAACACCAAAAGAAATAAGAGAAGAAGCTATATATGCAATAGATAATAGAAGCATAACTTATACAGCATCTTCAGGAATTATTGAATTAAAAGAAGCAATATGTAATAAGTTTAAAAAAGATAATAATATTGATTATAAACCTGAAAATATTGTTGTTTCAAATGGTGCGAAGCATTCTTTATTTAATGCAATTCAAGCAATTACAAATATTGGTGATGAAATAATAATTCCAGCACCTTATTGGGTTAGTTATGTTGAGTTAGTTAAAATGGCGGGTGGAGTACCTGTAATTTTAGAAACTAAAGAAGAAAACGGTTTTGAAATTGAAATCGAAGAGCTTAATAAATTGATTAATAAAAAAACAAAAGCAATTTTAATTAACACTCCAAATAATCCGACTGGTGCAGTATACTCGGATGATTTATTAAAAGAACTTGCAAATATCGTTATTGAAAATGATTTATATATGATTTCTGATGAAATTTATGAAGTATTACTTTATGAATCAAAACATAATAGTATAGTTTCAATAGATCCAAGAATAAAAGACAGAACTATTTTAATTAATGGTGTTTCTAAAGCATATGCAATGACAGGATGGAGAATTGGCTATTTAGCTTGTGATAAGGATTTAGCAAAAGTTATTACTAATATTCAATCACATGCGACTTCAAACCCAAATACAGTTGCTCAATTTGCTGCTGTTAAAGCATTAAGTTTAGACAAAAAAATAATTACAGATATGGTTGATGTATTTGCTGATAGAAGAAATTATATGTATGATAGAATTGGAAAAATTAACAAGGTATCATGTAAAAAGCCAAAAGGTGCTTTTTATATTATGCTTAATATTAAAGAATTATTTGGTTTAGAATTAAAGGGTAGAAAAATAAATAATTCTATGGACTTTGCAAATTATTTGCTTGATGAAGCATTAGTAGCAGTTGTTCCTGGAATAGGATTTGGAGCAGATGAATTTGTTAGATTATCATATGCTACTGATATGGATACTATAAAAGAAGGTCTAGATAGAATAGATAATGCTATAAATTTATAATAAATTATCGAGCTCGCTTTGGCGGGCTTTTTTTCATTTCAATATATAATTGTATATAGTTTTATGATATAATTATTAATTGATGAATACAAATTATGGAGGTAAAAGAACTTATGAAGTTGATTAATATTGAAACAAATATGGCAGAATTCGATGGTCTTAAAAACCAGACAGAATTTATGACTTATTTTAGAAATGAAAATATGATGAATCCCCAAAAATATTATATTGAAACATGGGGTTGTCAAATGAATGAACATGATTCAGAAAATTTATCTGGAATGTTTGATTTAATGGGATTTATAAGAACAGATTTAAAAGAAAATGCAGATGTAGTGCTATATAATACATGTGCTGTAAGAGAAAAAGCCGAAATGAAAGTATATGGAAATTTAGGACATTTGAAAAATTTAAAAGGAAGAAAACCAAATTTAAAAATAATAGTTTCTGGTTGTATGCCTGAGGAAGATGCAACTGTTAAAAGATTAAAAAAAGAGTATAAATTTATAGATCTTGTAATTGGAACTCACAGTTACCAAAGATTTCCTCAATTATTAAAAGAAGCATATTTAAATGGTAAAACAAAATTTGATATTGATAATAAAGAAGACATTATCATAGAAAATCTTCCAGCTAATAGAGATTATAATGTCAAAGCATTTGTAAATATTATGCATGGATGTAATAATTTTTGCACTTATTGCATTGTACCTTATACTAGAGGTAGAGAAAGAAGTAGAAAACCGGAAGATATTATAAACGAAATAAATGAATTAGTTAATAAGGGTGTTAAAGAAGTTACACTTCTTGGTCAAAATGTGAATTCATACGGAAGAACTGAAAAATTTGATGTAGATTTTGCTGACCTATTAGAACTAGTTAATAACATAGATGGACTTGAAAGAATAAGATTTATGACGTCACATCCAAAAGATATGACATTTAAATTAATTGATTATGTAAATAAACTTGATAAAGTATGTGAGTTTATGCATCTACCTGTTCAAGCAGGATCAAATAATTTATTAAAAAGAATGAATAGAAATT
>JAMOQG010000024.1 GCA_027064135.1 Peptostreptococcaceae bacterium
TGTAGCCTGAACACTACTAGTATATCAAGTGGTGATTTTTTTGTATAACTTCCGTTTCCGCACCCGCATAGCGGGTGGTTTTATGTTTCGCACGCTTCGCGAACTCAACTGACTAAAGTCTACAATAAAAAAGAGATGTTGATTATCAACATCTCTACTTTACTCAAAACTTCTTTCCGCCACAGCCTTTAAAAATCCAATCACATATATCTCTACAATACTTATAATTTTTGTGTGATTTTTTTCTAAAAAGTATACCTAATTTATCCTTTGAAATTTGAACTTGCACTGACTTAAACATGTCTAACATATCTTCACTACTTAATGATAGCGCAATTTTCATTTTTTTAAGCACAACATTGTTAATACTTTTAGGATCGTCAACTAATGTTGGTTGTCTTTTCTCTTGTCCATCCTTCAACGGTTTTTCTCCTCTAAATAATACAATCAAACCATTTAGAAATGATTCCAAATCTTCATATTTTAAAGGCTTTTCATTTTCTCCTAGTAATAACAACTCAGCTTTAGCTTCTGATATCTCTATCTGATCTAATTTAAATATTCTAACTAAATCAACAGCTTCAAAATCTAGGGCCTCACTAATTTTCATTAATATTTTAGCATTCTTTATATCACTTTAACAGCATTTCTAGCAACACAACTTGGCATTTCATTTTCTAATTTCCAAGTAAAACTAATTGATCTATACCATAATAATCAACATATTTTGCTAACCATAAAGTTATACTTTCTATTTTTCTAAATATATTTTTTGTGATGGATATGCAAATTCAATGTTTTCTTCTTTCATAAATGCTTCATATATCTTTTCATTTATGAAATTATTACTATCTCTTCTTTTTCTAACAAAAGATAAATATCTAAGTTCAATTTGAATACCGCTTTCTTTTATACTAAAATACGTTATTGGAGTTAATTTTCCTGGCTTTACTGCAAATTTTTTAGACATTTCTTTTTGCTGTTCTTTTATTTTTTTAAATATTGTTTCATCCATTGATTCATTAGCTATCTCCATAATTATTTCTTTTGCTCTATCTTTATCACTTTCAAAAGTTATTAATATATTAATTTCATCCCATATTGCATTAAATCCTGATGTAAAATTAAAAAAAGGATCCGTAAAAATTTTACCTGTAGGAATCGTAACAAGTCTACCAGTTGACTGATCTAATTTTACCCAGTTTCCAACTTCAAGTACAACTATATAAAACACACGAATATCGATAACATCACCTTTTATATCTTTATATTCTATTCTATCTCCTATTTCAATTGGTCTTTTTATCATTAATAACATCCAACCTACTATATTTAATATAACTTGGTTTAATGCTATTGCAAGACCAGCTGAAGTAAAACCTAATATCGTAGTTAAAGAAAAATTATTTTGTAACCACACATTCAGCACTATCAAAACAATAATAATTGTTCTTATATATCCAATCCATTTTCTAGTTAAATGTTTTGTTCTAATAGCCTCTTCTTTTTTTAGTAAAACTTTCGTTATTAAAGCAGATAATATATATACTATTAACGTTGCTAATACAGTAATTAATAATTTTTTATAAAAAATTTGATTCAAATCTAAACCTCCATTTTTATTTTGATTAAACTTCTTTTATACTTTCATTATCCTATAATGAAATGAAAAAATCTATATAAATCTCAAAATATACTACATATGAAGCAAATTAATCATCAAGAAGTTCTATATTGCTTATTTTTAAAATAAATCATTACCATTCTTTTTCTCTTTTTCCTTAATTTTTTTTATTATTAATTTGTTTTTATTAAATCACTATATTTTCATGTTACTGATTAAAAATTCATTAATGCTTACTATATTATAATAATATAAGCAAAAATGACCTTCTTATAAGAAAATCATTTTTAATTAGTTTTATTTAATTGTTCACTATATCTTCAATGCTTTTTAAAATACTATCATCTACATTCTTATTGAAATAAATTACAGGAGCTCTAAAAGAACTAAGCTTATTCCTATTATTATCCATTGGAATTAAAAGTTGATAATCTTCTTCAAAATCGTTCCAATCAACTAAAGTTGGTATTGAAAGAAAATCTTCCATGCACTCTTCTTTCGAATCATAATATTCAACATTATTCAAGAAAGCGAAATCTTTTTCAACAATTGATTTTGATATATATGTTTTTATAGCCACTTCACCTAATTGTTCTTCTAAGATAAAACTTTTTTGAGAATATGCTAATGTATAACCGTTTTGAAGTCTTTTTTCTTTCACATCTAATTTAAGTTCCCTTTGATAAGCTTTTCTACCTATCATAATCATATCTATTTGATTGTTTCTCAGCATTGATAATACTCCAGCTGCACTTTGTCCATTAACTATTTCAATATCAAGATTTTTTTCTTTAATTTTCTCAATATATGGTAGCATGGTTGGGCAATAACTTAATCTTAATTTTTTCATTCTTATCATCTCCATTAATTAATAATCTATTTATTTTTCATAGTAGGAGGAACTAATAATTTACCATTTAAAGTTCCAACTACTGATTTCACAAATGTAATAATCCATAGGTATACTAATATTACTGCTAAAATTACAGCATACCATTGTAAAAAACTTACCTTTGTATATGCATAAACTTTAAGCGCTGATAAAGTATATGCTGACATCGGAAATATAAATGCCCACCACGAAAGTGAAAAAGGAATTTTACCCGCTTTCATATAAGTAAATGTAATTGCTAATATTAAGAAAAATGCCCACATTCCAAATCCCCAGAACATAAGTGAAAGTAATTTTATAGTACTAACATCAGAAATTAATCCAAGCAATTTTGATGCATCAGCTAACCCCATCAAACTAACAGTTCCAATTCCAATTGGTCCAATAAGAATCCAAAATGTTGGTGCAACCATAGAAGGTGGCATTTTATTAACAATAAATCTTCTAAAAATTATAGTTGTTAAAATAACAAATAACATAAATCCAGTTCCAAAAAAACTTATATCAATTATATTTATAAATTTTGCAAGTGAAACGTTAGAGATAAAATATACTTTAACAAGCATATTTCCTAATAAAGGTAAAATTATACTTGCAACAGGTGTTATCAACCATGAAAAATTCTTTGCTTCAAAAGAGACACTTTCTTTTGCTAACAGATTATACATAACATAAACTCCAAAATAGAGTGACATTATTGCTCCAAAGCTCCATAAAACTAATCCTAAGTTAATTATAAAAGCCATACTAAAATAATCTTTTCCCATGACAAATAAATTTGTTCCAATAATTAAAGCACCTATCGGCATAGTTACAAAGAAATTCGACATAACTGGGTGTTTTAAATCTTTTAGAACGCTATCAAAATGAAAAAACCATCTTAATGTCCAAGGAACAATAAATATAATAAATAAAGCTATATTTAGCCAAAAAATTCCAAGAGCAAACGGCTTTAAAAATTTCATATTTTCGCTAAGCAAATATAATACATTTGCCATTCCTCCTGTACCCATTACAGATGCATACCATGCAGGCGAAAAATGTTTAACAATATTTTTTACATCAATTCTTTTATTTTCCATATCATAATCTCCTTTAATTACTACTTATTCATTTCTTCTTTATTATTTACAAGCCATTCCATTGCTGAAGCAAATCCCGAAATAGCTGACGATGATTTTGAAAATTTAGCAATTGAAAAAACTTCCATTATTTCTTCAATAGTAGCTCCAAACTTTTTTGCTTCCTTTATGTTATTCATTATACAACCTTGTGAATCGATTGCGATTCCAACAGCAAGTGCTATTAAAGCTTTAGTTTTCTGATCTAAACTCTCACCAGCATAAGCATTTTTTTTACCTACAAGATGACCATTTAATGCATTCATACTTAATTCAGATAAATCTTTTAATGGTTTTGGAACAACGCCCATTTGTTTTTCAATCATTTTTAATAATTCTTCTTTATTCATTATTTTCCTCCTATTAATTTTTATAATCACATTTAATAAGTACATTATCAATACCTACTAATTTTTTTTGATCCTCTAGAACATCTTCATATTCTTCAATATCTTCTAAAATATTCCTTATTACATTAATTAAAACCTTATTATCTTTTTTCAAAGAATAAAATATAAATTTTTCCCTTCTATTGAAAATAACAAAATCAATATCTCTTAATTTAGATAAATTTCTTGATATTTTGCTTTGAGGAACTTTTAAAATTTCAACTAACTCACAAACACATAATTCTTTTTGATATAGAAGTATAATTATTCTCATTCTTGTCTCATCAGATAGAACTTTAAAAATATTAGTTAATTTATTCATATCATTCTCCTATTCTTATTCGTTCTCAAGTAGGCATTCCATTGCATTGGCAAAACTTGAAATAGAACTTGAAGCTTTTGAAAATTTTACAACTGAATAAAGCTCCATAATTTCTTCAACAGTAGCTCCATATTTTTTCGCAAAATTCAAACCACTCATAATACATCCTGGTGAATCAAGAGCAATTCCCACAGCTAAAGCAATAAATACTTGCGTTTTATTATCTAAATTAGTACCACTATACGCAATTTGTTTTTCTTCTAAATATCTTTTTAACATATCCATATTCAGATTAGACATATCCTCTAATGGTTTAGGAACAAATCCCATCTTCCTTTTTAAAATTGTCATAATTTTTTTCTTTTCTTTTTCTATTTCTTTTTCTTTTTCTATTTTCATTTCCACCTCCAAGCAACATATGTCGTATTTCACATATGTAGATGTGTGCATATGACACTAGTAAATATTACTCCTATTCATATAAAATGTCAAGAAAACTCAAATAAATAAATATGTAATCAAAAAAGATGTTGATTAACAACATCTTTTCTAAAAAGTGTATTTAATTTATCCTCTGAAATTTGAACTTGCACTGACTTAAACATGCTAACATATCTTCACTACTTAATGATAGCGCAATTTTCATTTTTTTAAGTACAATATTGTTAATACTTTTAGAATCTTCAGCTAATGTTAGTTGTCTTTTTTCTTGTCCATCCTTCAACGGTTTTTCTCCTAGTAATAACAACTCAGCTTCAAAATCTAGGGCCTCACTAATTTTCGTTAATATTTTATCCTTCTTCATAATTATACCATTTATTATTGTTGAGTGATAATTCAACAATAAACTCTAAATGAAGCTTAATTGATTAATCATTATAATTCCCCTTATTTTCAATCATTTCATTTTTTACGTTCTTCATAAGTCCACAAAACAATTCAAAAGATTCATCAATTGAATATGAAAATTCTGCTTCAATCGCTTGCTCAAAAACACTACCCAAATCTTCCACATTAAAATGATATGTATCATTCCATATATAATTTTGAACCTCTTCATTTTCTTTCATTATAATCATAAGCAACTCTTTTAATTCTTCTTGTGCTTGATCATATAAAGATGATAAATTACTTTCTACAATTCCTAAAGAAGAATAAGCATCTAACATCCCATCATCACCTTGTATGTCGTCCCTTGTTATTGAAGCCCAAGTTAAAGGTGTATATAATTCCATACTCTCATCAAATTCTTCATATAGATTAGCAGAAATTGACCAATACTTACGGAAATCCATATATTTTGCAATATGCAATTCCACTAGTTCTTTTAAATCTTCTTTACTTTTAATATCATAAGGCTTCTTACGATGTTCCGTTCCAAGATTTTCATTAAAAAAATCAAGAATTTGTCGTTCATCTTTTGTATAAAATTTATTATTCATTGGTTTCCTCCATTATTTAATTAATATACTATATTATTTATATCACTTTCACTGCATTTCTAGCAACAAAACTTGGCATTTCATTATCTAATTTCCAAGTAAAACTAATTGGTCTATTGCCATAATGACTAACATATTTTGCTAAACCAATAAAAGTATATGGACTAGTTAATCCATTTTCTTTTTTATAATTTCTAACAAATAATGCAATTTGACTACCATTTTTTTCATGATTAATATATCTTTGACCAGTTTTACTTTCAACTGAAGTTCTACTTTGACTCTGCCAATGAAATAAAATGTCATTAATTGCATAATCATCATATAATGTTGATTCACTATAATCTTTTTCCGATTTATTAAGAGTTATTAAAAATATATCCATATTATAATCTTTAATAAATTTAACTCCTTCTCTAAATGGAAGCTTTTCTAGTTCATTATAATAATTAAATCCAGCTAAAATCTGATCTGTTGTATAATTACAATGAAGTTCAATTGGAGATGCTTTTTTAAATTTAATATCTTTTTCTAAGATTATTAAATGATTTAATTTATATTCTAAAATTTCAACAATTTCATTTCTAAATTCATTACATTTTATTATTTCATTAATTCCTTCTAATTGATTTTTAAAGCCCTCATCTAATGGACTTTTAGTAAATAATGAATAATATAACATATTTATCATTAATAGTTCTTCTTCATTATAATCATTAATTATTCCATTTTCAAATAAATTTATTGAAAAATCAATTAATTTTTTTGAATTTAAATGAAATAAATTCTTAATTTTTTTTGTTGATTTTTCTTCTAATTCAAAATCATAATTATTAACTATTCCTGCTTCAACTTTCATTCTCGAAAAACTTCTATCACCTGATCTACCATAAAGTTCATAAATAGTTAAATCATAATAATTCAAAAAATTACTTATAGTTAATTTTATTTTATTATCAGTGTTTTCATTAAAATTCACTATTTTATCAATTAATCTAGCTTTATTATTTTTTGCTTGATTAATACTTCTTAAAACATATTCTTTTGCTTGCTTTTCAAGATAAATATAACAGCCTTTTGGTAAACTAATAAAATCATTCTTTATTTGATTTTCAACTGAAATTTTACTACTACCAATTAAAGCTTTAAATTTTTTCTCGAAATTATATTTTTTATGTGCTTGTCCTACAAAATCAAGTACAGTTAAACATTCTTTATTATCAGAAAGTCTTAATCCTCTACCTAATTGCTGTAAAAATATTGTTAAACTTTCAGTTGGTCTTAAGAATAAAATCGTATCAATATCAGGAAGATCTATACCTTCATTAAACATATCTACAACAAATATAAATGTGATTTTACCACTATTTAATTTATCTTTAACAGCTTCTCTTTCAGCTTGTTTTTTCTTACTATGCATTGCAATTGATTTAATACCAATTTCATTAAATTTCTTTGCCATAAAGTCAGCATGCTCAATACTAACACAAAACCCTAATCCTTTAATATCCTCAACTGAATTTGTATATTTCTTTAAGCTTTTTACTATTAAGCTTACTCTCATATCATTTGTTGTATATACATTAGAAAGTGCCGCTTTATCATATCCACCTTTAGACCATTTTAATTTTGATAAATCAATATTATCAGTAACACAGAAATATTGAAAAGGCGATAACAATTTTCTGTTAATAGCTTCTTCTAATCTCATTTCAGAGGAAATATATCCTTCAAAATAATCAAGTATATTTGCTCCATCCATTCTTTCTGGTGTCGCAGTTAAGCCTAATAATATTTTAGGCTTAAAATAATTTAATAACTTTTGATAAGTTTTTGCCGTTGAATGATGAAATTCATCCACAATAATAAAATCATAAAAATTCTCATCAATAAAATTATGCATTTTTTTACTATTAAAAGATTGAATACTTAAAAATAAATGATTAATGTCATTTGGTTTTCTTCCACCAACCATCAACTCACCAAAATTATAATCTTTTAATATTGCCCTAAATGTATCTATACTTTGCTTTAATATTTCTTCTTTATGTGCAATAAATAATAATTTATTTTTTTTATTTGGATTGCTTTTAACAAATCTTTTATAATCAAATGCAGATATTATTGTTTTACCTACTCCTGTAGCTGCAACAACTAAATTTTTATATCTACCATATATATCTCTTTCAACATTTAATTTTTCTAAAATTTCTTTTTGATAGAAATATGGTTTAATATCAAAAATAAAAGAAAAATCATTTTTATTAGATATATTTTTTGATAAAGATTCCTTTAAATATTCTCTATTATTTTCATCTTTTACATTAAATAATTTAAATTCACTATCATTCCAATACATTTCAAATGTAGCTTTAAATTTATTAATAATATCAAAAGAATCTTTCTCAGCAACTTTCATATTCCATTCTAATCCACTTGTCATTGCTGGATTTGAAAGATTACTTGAACCAATATATGCAGTTGAAAATTCTGTTTCTCTTTTAAAAAAATACGCTTTAGCATGAAGTCTAGTTCTATTTGTATCATATGAAATTTTAACTTCAGTATTTGGTAATTTTGAAAGTTCCTCAATTGCTTTATAATCACTTGCCTTCATATATGAAGTTGTAATTATTCTTAATTTATGATCATCATTTTTAGTAAAATCTTTTAAATCTTCAATTATCATTCTTAGGCCGCTCCATTTAATAAATGAAACTATCATATCAATTGAATCACATGTTTTAATTTCTTTTTTTATTTCACTAATCATACTTGGCTCAACTTTCGAACCAGTAAATAATGAACTATGAGCAATTGAAGTACTTGGTCTAACTTCATTAATTTTTTTAATAGTTTTAATTGAATTAAGTTTTGAATATATTGAAAGTAAAACTTCAGCTTTTTCACTTATTTTATATTTTTCTAATGAACTCTCACTAGATACTTCAGTTAATACTTTTATTACTTTATTGCAAGCTTCTATTTGCTTGATAAGATTAGTTTCTTTTTCTGATTTATTATTATCTCTAATATAATCTAAAGCTTTTCTAGTAACTTCACCAATATACTTTGAAAGCATAACTTTTGCTTCTTCAAAATCAATTTTTTCTGTAGTATATTCATAATTATTTAATATTTTCAATTTTTCTTCTAATTCATCTGAAATAACTTTTTCATATATTCCTTCTTTTATATTATTCAATGTACTACTCCTCTAACTGTCTTTAACATATTTTCAATCACTATTTCAATGTGAAATTTTTCTAATTTTTCTCAACTACAGTAATTATATCATTAAAAATATTATTTATTAAAATAATTATTACTTCTCCATATGTTTAATTACACATAGTAAATTTTAAAAAATGAATTTCTTAAATTGTTTTCACAAAATAACAAAAAAAACTTCTCTGAAAAATTATCAAATTCAAGTATGAAGGTAATCGTAATAGAAGAATATGCAATTATTGACTATATAAAGAAAAATTACCCTGATATTCAATATGAAACAGTTTCATCTCTAGTGAAGGCTTAAGAAAAGTATCATTTAGTAAAGCTGATGCTATGATTATTGAAGTTATGAGTGCAGCTGCAGCTATTGATCGAGATAAGATTTCTAATTTAATAGTTAATACAGAAACTCCATATGAATTTAATTTATCAATAGCAACAAATAAAGAAATACCTATTTTAAACAAAATTTTAAATAAAGGATTATCACAGATTACAGAAAATGAAAAAAAAGCTATAAAATTAAAATGGTTACCTTTTGAAAATAAGCGAATAATTGATAACAAATATTTTTGGCTTGTTCTATTTTTAGTAATTGCATCATTAATTATTATTATATCAATTATGTTATGGAATTATTCATTAAAAGAAGCTGTAGAAAATAAAACAAAAGAATTAAAAAAATCAAAATTAGAATTAGAAAAACAAAATAGCAGATTAGAAAAAGCAACAAAAATGTTAAAAGAAAGCGAAAAACGTTTTGAAGCATTATCAAAATATTCTACAGATATTATTTCTCGTTATAGTTCAGATTTAAAACATTTATATGTTAATCCAGCTATAAGGAAAATAACTAAGCTTGGTCCTGATGAATTTATAGGTAAAACATTTTCTGAATTAGGTTTTCCTGAAAATTTAGTAAAGAAATGGAAAAGTGCAATTAAAACTGTATTTGAAACCGAACTTCCTTATGAATCTGAATTCAAAATAAATAACTATTATTTTCATTGGTCTTTAATGCCAGAATTTTCACATCATGGAAAAGATGGCGATACTTACGTATCTGCAGTTATTACTTCAGCAAGAGATATAACACAAATGAAAAAAACGGAAAAAGAAATTGAATATAAATCATATCATGATGAATTAAAAGGGTTAAATAATAGAGCATATTTTAATGAAAATTTAAATGCATACTCTAAAAATTCTAATTTTCCTTTAGGTATTATACTAGCAGATTTAAATACATTAAAAATAACAAATGATACTTTTGGTCATATTGAAGGTGATAGATTACTAAAAAAAGTTGCTGATATTTTTAAAGCTTCTTGTGAATATAAAGCATTAATATCAAGAATTGGAGGCGACTAATTTGTAATCTTGCTTCCAAATGCAAATAAAAAAGAAATAAAGAAAATTTATAGTAAAATAAAAAAATGTGCATGAATTCTGAAAAAGATCCTATTGTACCATCTGTGGCTTTGGGATATGCAATTAAAGAAAAAGATATTGACAATTTTCAAGTGCTTTTCAAAAAAGCCGAAGATAATATGTATGAAAATAAAATGTATGAAAATGAAAGCACACAAGATTCAATATTAAACTCATTAGAGACAATGTTAAGGGAAACAACAAATGAAACCATTGAACATAGTATGAGATTAAAAAATAACGCATTGAAAATAGGAAAAGAACTAAATTTATCAGAACAAGTATTAAATACTTTATCTTCATTAGCAGATTTACATGATTTAGGTAAAATAGCAATACCAGAAGAAATACTACTGAAACCAGGACCTTTAACAAAACTTGAATGAAAAAAATAAAAAGGCATCCAGAAATCGGATATAAAATTGCAAATTCATCACCAAAACTTTCACAAATTGCTGAAGGAATTTTAGCACATCACGAAAGATGGGATGGAAAAGGATATCCAAAAGGTTTAAAGGGAAAAGAAATTCCACTGTTAGCTAGAATTATAACAATAGTAGATTCATATGATGTAATGACTAACGGAAGACCATATAAGAAACAAATGTCAAAAGAAGAAGCAATTCAAGAATTAAAAGATTGTTCAGGAACTCAATTTGATTCAGAGTTAGTGGAAATATTTATCACTAAAATAATGAAAGATACTAAAGAAATAAAAAACTATCTTAAAATTTAATAATTGATTTATCAGAAACAAAGGATATTATAAATTCTATGTCATTAAGTTAAGAAACTTTCAAGCAATATAAAGCATGATAGATCAAAAATGCGTCTATCATACTTTTTTTAATACAAATTTTCTTTTTTCTCGAATTGGATAAATATATTTTGCAATAAAAGTTTCAACATCCGGTGGATGCATATCATCCTATTGTTTCTCAGCATTGATAATACTCCTGCTACACTTTCTCCATTAACTATTTCAATATCAAGATTTTTCTCTTTAATTTAAAATTATATTGTATTTTTCTTTCATCAATCCTACTAAAGTATCATTGTCCCACGCACTATAAACCGAACTAGAATTAGCCATAACCTGTACTAATCTATCAGGAAATTTGCCAGAATCCCAATCTAAAAACAAAAATAAATTCTCTAAATCTTCTTTTAAAGATATTTTGTATCCTTATACATAATCATTAATAATAATCTCCTCAAAAAATATCCAACAATGTAGAAATTAATTTATCTTCATACAATAAATAATAACAAAAGTTATAAAAATTACACCTATAAAATTATAAAAATAAAAAGTTTTTTTATACAGCTTTCCATTGAAATTTTTTATATATATTTTATAGGAAATCAAATTTGCTAATGATGCTATCATACTTCCCATTCCGCCTATACTTACTCCTAATAGTATAGGTATATAATTTTTTGTAAAACCACTTATAAGCATGGCAGCAGGAACATTACTTATAATTTGTGATAATGCAACTGAAACAATCAAAATACTATTATCACTATTTAAAATTTTATTAAGCAAAAAAGAAAGATAATTTAAGCCAGAAATATTGTTTATAAATACAAAAAAACAAATAAAAGTTCCAAGCAAAAAATAATCTACTTTTTTAAAAAGTTTAATATTAAAAATTAAATAGTAAAATAAAACTGTACCTAATATTATCCTTGAATTTAAAATTCTCATTACTGATAAAATTACTAATATAAAAAATATAATCGAAATATATATATAATTTTTTTTAATAAGGATTACATCTTTCAAAGATAAATTAATTTTCTTATTTTTTATAAATACTGATAAAAATAAAACAAATACTATTCCTATTATAAAAAATTTAAATGTTATGCTAAAAAATTCAAAAGTTTTAATATTAAAATAAGAATATAAAAATAAATTTTGTGGACTACCAAAAGGTGTTAAACTACTAGAAATATTAGCAGATAAAGTTTCTAAAATTATAATCCGAAATGGATCAATTTTTGCTTTTTTACTAATAATAATAGTTATAGGTACAATAGTAATAAGAGCTACATCATTAGTTAAAAACATAGCTAATGCACCAGTTATGAAAATTAATGAATATGTCAAAGATTTTATATTAGTTGATTTTTTTAAAATTTTAATTGCAATAAATTCTAAAAAATTACATTCTTCTAATTGAAAAATAATCAACATAAGCACTAACAAAGTAAATATCAATTCATAATTTATATTAAAACTATAAGTTCTTGATATAAGTTGTGATATAGTCGCTAAAAAAAAAGAAATTATGAAAATCTTTTCTTCTCTTAATTTTGTATTTATTAAATCAATCATATATTTCACCAACTATTACTAAATAACTTTTTATAATATCACTCATATTATAGCAAACTTTTAAATTGAAATTTTATTTTTTTTTTTACTGTTTTTTTACTGTTTTATTTTTCCTTACTTACAACATTATCAAAATCAGCTTTAATTTTTTTAAGTAAATCATCATTTGTTAATAAATCAATACCTGTTTTTGAAAGTGCTCCAATAATACTTTTCATTTGCTTATAAGCATAAGGTGTTAATGTGGCCATTGCAAATTCTTTTGTATGTGCTATTAAAGGTGTTTTACTAATTGAAAACATTGGATGAACAGTTGGACATTTATGACTAACATTTCCAGCATCTAATGATCCTAAAGAAGTTCTATTATTTTCTAGTTGCTCAACATCATATTCAATCATATTTTCTAAAAGTAGTTTATTGAATGATTCATTTGAAACAAAATCATCATAAGTTTTTTCATAATTACTAATATTAAGTTTTGCGCCAGTTGATAGTGCAGCAGCTCTTGCACAATTTTTAACTTTTCCAACTAACTCTGTTAAATACTTTTTTGTAGTTGCTCTTACATAAAAATTTGCAACAGCTCTTTCAGGTACAATATTTGCTGCAACTCCACCCTCCGTAATAATTCCATGTATTCTTGCAGAAGATTCAATATGTTGTCTTAATGCATTAATATTATTAAAAGTGCCTATTACACCATCTAAAGCATTAATTCCTTTTTCAGGATCTGAAGCTGCATGCGCTGCTTTCCCTATAAACTCAAACTTAATTGCTTCTATTGCAAGTGACTGAATTGATGCATAAGATTTATCTGCAGGATGAGCCATTAAAACTGCATCAATATTATCAAAAACACCTTTATCTGCCATATCTACTTTTGCACCATTTGTTTCTTCAGCAGGTGTTCCAATAACAAATACTTTTCCACCAATCTCATCTAAAAATTTACTAATTACTATCCCTGTTCCGGTTCCAATAGTACCAATCATATTGTGACCACAACCATGTCCAACTCCAGGAAGAGCATCATATTCATCTAACAATGCAATTGTAGGACCGGGTTTATTTGAATCATAAACCGCTTTAAAAGCAGTTTCAATTCCAATAAAATGTTCCTCAACTTCAAAACCATATTTTGTTAAAAAATCAATATGCGCTTTACTTGAAAGAAATTCTTGATTACCAAGTTCAGGATTATTATATATATATTCACTTAATTCTTTTAATTCATCAAATATTTCATCAATTTTTTCGTTTATTTTATACATATTAGTACCATCCTTTTTGATAACTTTATTCATATTATAACATATTAATTTTTAATAATAGTTCTAAAATTCACTATTAATTAATAGATTAAATAAGAACTGTGCTGCTTCTGATCTTAAAGAATTATTTTTTGGCATTAATAAATTATTGTTCCCCTTAATTTTGCCAGATTTAACAAATACTTCCATTGGTTCTAATGCATATGAATTGATTTCATTAATATCTTCAAATTCATTAAAATTATAAATTTCTTCTTTTGGCAATTTATTAATTTTTAATAGAATTCGATATAAAATCACCATCATATCTTCTCTAGTAACATTATTTTCTGGTAAAAACATATTTTTACCAACACCTGAAACTATACCTAATTCTTTTGCAGTAGCTAAATAATCACTATAATATTTATTACCTGCATCAATGAAATTATCATTTAAATTTGATTTAATTTCAAAATTATACGATTTCATCACCATAATTAAAAAATCTGCTCTAGTAATATTGTTAAGCGGATTGAACCTATTATCACCCGATCCATTAATAATATTGTTATTTGCTAAATAATTAACTGCATCGTAATACCAATTTTCAAAATTAACATCTTCAAATATTGAAATATCATTTGTATCTTCTATTTCAGATAAATTAATATCAATAGTATTTGAAATATATTCTTTATTTTTTAATTCAGCTTTAATTTTAAATGTTTCATTCTCCATGCCTTTTTCAATATTTAAATATATTTCTTCATTGTTATCACCTGAAATATAATAATCAATTCCATCTGGAATAGACCACTTAATTTGATTAGAAATTCTTTCATCATATTGATTAATTACATTTGCTTTTAAACTAACTAAATTTTCAAATTTACTAATATTATCAAATTTAATTTTAACAGCATTTGATAATGTACTTAAATTAATAAAATATGAAGTTTTTAAATCAGTTTCTAATGCTTGTGATTCAATTTCTATAATTCCAGTGGTATTTAAGTCAATAACAATATTGTTAACATTGTTATTATTAATTAATACAGATTCTCCACCTTCAACAATAACTTCAACTTTAGTATTTTCAACATCATTAATAGGAATAATATATCTTTTAGTATCAATCGAGAAATCACTAAGTTTATTTTCACCATTAACTAATAATTTAATGTTTTTAACAGTTGAAGTTAAATTATCAATTTTCTTAATAGGTCCTATTATTACGGATTTTTTTAATTCTCCAAAATCAACATTTTCTACTTTTGGTCTTATTTCAAAAGATATAAATTTAGAAATATCTTCAGAAGTTAATAAATAATTAATTGAATTATTATTCTCAATTTCAATTCTATTTAGGCCTTCTAAATCATCTTGTCTATACCAAGTAATTTCAATACCCATTTCTTTTCTATCAAGCTCATCTTTAATTTCATATGATCCTTTTAAAGTCATACCAGTATAAAAATCATCCATATTTAAAATTTCTACTTCTGAAACTTCAGGCAATATCAAATCTCCATCATTTTCAAATTGTTTTTCTCTATTAATTTTTATTAAATAATTATTTGAGTCAATAAAATTTTCAGCAATTGATGTTATATTTATTATATTTTCTCCAACTTCAATAGGAATTTCTAAAGAACCATCTTCTAAAAATTCATCTTTTAATATACCATTAATTTCTAAATTACTATTTAAAATTTTATCATATTCCACTTTAACCATAACTTTATTTACATTAAGTGGAACATTAATTTCATATATATTTTTTTCTTGATCAAAATCGGTAATCATTTCTTTTCCATCAACTCTTACTGAAATAGAATCTATTTTACAAATATCATTCAATGCTCTTTCAACAGGTCCGATCGATGGAGAAACAAATTCTTTATTCTCCTTAATTGGATAATTTAACATTAATTTTAAGAATAAGTATTTTCCAGCATCTTCTTTAGTCGAAATATAATATATATTATTAGCATTTAGAATTTCAGTTGCATGTTCTTTTTTTGAATCATTACTTCTTAACCACTGATATTCAATAGTTCCATTTTCCATATCCATATACTTTCTAAAATCATCTTTAACAAATATTTTTTCGTTTTCTTTTACTAAACCTACAAAAGAATTTTCATCAAATTCAATTCCGTCAGCAATTTCAATATTTACATCATTAGTAATAAATATTACTTCTTGATATTCATTTACAGTTTTAGCTTCAAATTCTTCAATTGTCATCCCTTCAGGAATAGCAGGAAGGAGATATCCTTCCGGTAATTCTGGCGTTTCATCAGGAAGCGTTGGAATATTACCAGGTACACTTGGTGTAGAACTAGGCGGAGTATATCCTCCAAATGCAAAATTATCATTTAAACATACAAGTTCATTATTTAATAACATCCCAAATGGATTACTTTCAGGTAAACCTTCAGGGATAGTTTCTGGCATTTCACTCGGTAAAAGTCCTTCAGTATCTTCAAATCCTTTTGCACTTTGAATTAAGCCACCAGGTAAAATAAATTTATATCTTTTATTCTTTTCAAGTTCTTTATCAAGCTCAATAAGTAGAGCAAAACTTCCCATTCCTAATAAAGTTTGAGTTGGTAAATATGGTTTAATTTTTAACTTTTGGATTTTTTCATCCTGATCATTAACTTCCCAAATTTCAATTTTATTTAAATAACTTGGTGGTTTAACAATTACATCTTTATCAAACATTGCTACTACAAATTTATTAGGATTAACTAAATTTTCCGAAGTATAACTTTCGACTAATAACCTTGCATATTCACTTACATCATTTTCAGTCATAGTTGCAATTGAAAGTAATTTAGGTGAATTTGCATCTGCTTTATTAGCATATACTTTCAAATATAAATTATCTTCTCCCAATTTTTTATCATTTAATTCTTTATTAGACCAATCAGACATAATAGGCGTTCCTAAACTATCTATTATAGCTTCTTCAGGAATAAATACTGAATAAGACATTTCAATACTAATTGCTTCTCCATTTTTATCTTTTAATACAGGCAATTCATCTTTAGGAGTAATTATTAATTCGTTATTAACTATTTTAATATCTTTTTCAAGTTGATGTTTAATAATAGCCTCTCTAAATAGTTCATCTTTAATTCCATCCCATAAAGCTAAAGATCTATCATAACTTAAAATGATATTGTTAAAATCTTTACCTTCAAACATTTTTTCATTAAAAGGAATTTTTATTATTTCTGAATCTTTATCATATTTATAAAATTCTTTACTAAACATTTTTATTTTATCTAATGTTGTTATTGGACCAGCAACATCACCAGTAACAAATGATTTCATTTGTTCATTTACTACTTCATTCCAATTATTTCCTGATAAATCTGATACTTTTATTGTATTAGGAATATATTCATAGATATTATTACTCATTAAAATATTTTCAGTAATTTGTGATTTTATTTTTCTATTATTATCAATATCTACAATAACAGATTTTCTTTTATCATTAGAATCTAATAGATAAATTGAATTATTAAGTAATTCAATATCTTCATTAAATTCCAACACTAAAGGAGTATCAAAATCAACATACGGAGAAGTTGAAATTAGTTTTGGTTTAATTGTATCTTTTGTTGTAAATAATAGTTCATAATTTTTTTCTAAAATATTTCCTCCAAAATCTTTTATGCATTCTTTTGGAATAATCAATTTATAGTCAATTGCATTTTCAACTAAAGGACTAATTCTTTTTATTTTTATTGTATTTCCATTAATATTTGTAATTACATCATTTAATAATTTATTTCCGTTTTCGTCAATATCTAATTCATTATTATTTATCGCTATTATTTTTATTTTATTCTCATTTACCAAATTAATATTTTGATTAAATTTAATAGTAAACTCTGAATCAGATAATAATTTTTCATTAAAATTAGTAGTAATTTTAGCCGTAATTAATTCATCATTATATGTTGATACTTCTTTAATATAAGGATTAGTTGAATCTTCTATAATAAAACTAGTTGATATCATACCATCTTTCAAATCATTTCCTTCAATCAAAACTTCAACAATTTTCCCATTATTGTCACTGTCATATTTAAAAGTGAAAATTCCTTCTTTATTTACCTTTCCATAATTAGTAGTAAATAAAAGCTTATCATTATCCATATCTTTAAAATGATCATATAAATTAATTTCAATAATTTGATTTTCAACTACATCATTAATATCTTTTATATCTTTTATAATTATTGGAGCATATTCATTTCCATCATATAAAACTTGTCCATTTGTATGTTTTGAAGCAGGATTAGATTTTACCATTAATTCAGTAGCATCATCTAAACCATCACCATCAGTATCTTTTAATAATGGATTTGTTTTTACTAGCATATCAATTTTAGTTCCATTAATATTTATAGAAAGTGCATTTTCATTATTATATTCAATAAAATCACTTAATCCATCTTTATCTGTATCTTTCTCTAATGGATCAGTACCAATAATTAATTCTAATTTATCTTCTAATTTATCATTATCAGTATCTTTACTTCTTGGATTCATGTTTTTTAATGCTTCAATATAGTCATCTACGCCATCATGATCTGTGTCTTTTTCTAATGGATCTGAATTAACGATATTCCCATTAACATCTAATTCTTTATCACCACTCGTCATTAAACCATCACCATCATGATCATAAAATTCTATTCCAAAGTCATCAACTATTTTAAATAAAGCAAGAAATTGTGACTTCGTCACATTCCATTCTACTCTAAGAGGTTTTTCAACTTTAAAGTACAATGGCAACTTAAACTACTTTCAGTCTAATAGGATATTCTTGGTACCCCTTATCCCTCACTTTTT
>JAMOQG010000025.1 GCA_027064135.1 Peptostreptococcaceae bacterium
CTTCAGGGAGATCAATTTGATTCAATTATGAATTACCCTATTCAGACTGCATGTTATGAATATTTTGCAAAAGAAATTATTGATATTGAAACATTTAAATTTAAAGTAAATAGAACATATTTTGATTATGCAACACAGGTTAGTGAAGTTATGATGAACTTACTTGACAGTCATGATACACCAAGGTTTATCACTGAATCTGGTGGAGATAGTAATAAACTTCTAATGGCATTTGTCTTTGAACTTTTTTATTTAGGATGTACTTCAGTGTATTATGGTACAGAAATTGGACTTGAAGGTAAAATGGATCCAGAATGTAGACGAACAATGAAATGGGATAAAAACGATTGGAATATGTATTTATTTAATAATTATAAAAAACTTATAGATATTTCAAATAAATTCGATGTAATAAAAAACGGAGAGTTTAGATGGCTTGAAAATAAGGATATATTATCATTTAAAAGATTTAATGATAATGAAGAAATTCATATTTACATTAATAACAGTAAGAAAAATATGAAAATTAGTTTGAAGAATGAAAATGAGTGTGAAGATTTATACATTTCTGAAATTATTGCTAAATCAAGTAAATTAAAATTATCTCCAGGTGAATTTAAAATTATTAAAATTAAATAAAAGAGGTGTGAATAATGAACGTTACTATGAAAGATGTTGCTATAAAAGCTAATGTTTCAACATCTACAGTGTCACGAGTTATTTCTGGAAACAAGAAAATTAGTGATGATACTAGAAAAAAAGTTTTTAAAGTGATGGAGGAGCTTAATTATCATCCAAATGTAAGCGCTAGAAATTTAGCTAGAAGTAAAACTAGAACTCTTGGTTTAATTCTTCCAAGTGCAACTAAAGAGTTTCTTCATAATCCGTTTTTTATTAAAGTAATTGCTGGAATTAGTAAATTTGCTAAAGAGAATGATTATTATATTATGTATAGCAATACTGAAAATGAGGATGATGAAATAGATACTCTTAATCATTTTATACGTGCTGGAGTAGTTGATGGAATAATTTTAACGACGGTAAGATTAAATGATAAAAGTATTGAACTTTTGAGAAGTTTAGATATGCCATATGTAACAATAGGAAGACAGAGAAAATATAAAGATTCATTATGGGTTGATAATGATAATGTTAATGCAATGTATAATTTAACCGAGCATCTTATTAAAAAAGGGAAAAAAAATATAGCATTTATTGGTGGAAATATTAAATATAATGTAACTAATGATAGATTGAACGGATATGAAAAAGCACTTAATGATAATAAAATTGCTTTTAATAATGGTATGGTTGAAGAAGCTGAATACTTAGAAAAATCAGGATATGATGCATTTAAACGAATAATTTCAAAATTTGAAGTGGATGCTGTTGTAACAACAGATGATGTTTTGGCATTTGGTGTTTATAAAGTAATTGAAGAAAGAAATTTAACAAAAAACATTGCTGTTGCTGGGTTTAATAATACACCTTTAGCTGAATATAGAAAACCAACATTGACGTCAGTAGATATTTTAGAAGAGGAACTTGGATATAATGCAGCTAAGCTTTTAATTGAAAAACTTGAAAATGGAAATGCCGAAATTACTAATTATATAGTTGATACTAAATTAATAGTTAGAGAATCAACATTATAAATATCTGCCAATTAAAGATTTTTTTTAGTTGGTTTTTTTATTATTTTTTTCATCAACTTACCTTTGCATTAATAAATAATAATTATATAATGTAATTATTAAAGGGTTAATTGGAGGGGAAAATGAATTATTATAAAATAAATGGGAAAACTTGTTTTTCAGTAAATGAATATAATTATGAGAAAATTGACGAAATTGAATTTGAAAAATGTTTGAAAGAAATATATTTTCTATATGAAGGCAAAGTGGGAAGAACAAATAATTCTTTAATTGTTACTAGCGTTAATGAATTATTTACTGCTACAGAAGATATTGAAGAGCTTTCAATATTGAAAATGAAAGAAAATATTATTGATGAAGAAATAAGTAATTTTATAAAAGAAAAAATTAAAGAAAAGAAAGTTATAAAATTAAATATTTCATATGGTATTAACTTTGATGAAAATATTTTTAAAAGTAAAAAAGTAAATTTACTTGGTTTAGGAGATGTTGGTGGTACACTTTTAATTGGACTTCGATTGTTAGGAAAAGGAATAATTGAGGAAATTGGTATTTATGATTTAAATGAAGATAGGATGAAAAGATATGAAATGGAATTAAACCAAATTGTATTTCCAAATGATAGCGATCTTCCAAAAATAAAAATTATAGGTGTGGATGATTTATTTAATTGTGATGCATTTATTTTTACTGCTTCAAAATTTGTACCAGAAGTTGGAAATGAAAAGACAGATGTTAGAATGATTCAGTATCAAGCAAATAAAAAAATTGTTACTATTTATGCAAAAATGGCAAGAAAGTTGAAATATAAAGGTATGTTTTTTGTTGTTTCTGATCCTGTGGATTTGCTTTGTAATGTAGTTTACTATGAATCTAATTCAAATGATTTAAATGAATTTGATGGTTTTGGTCTTCTTCCGAATAAAGTAAGAGGTTTTGGTCTTGGTGTTATGAATGGAAGAGCAAATTATTATTCAGAAAAGATGAATGTGAATTATAAAAATGAAGGAAGAGTATTTGGACCTCATGGAAGCGGATTAATTGTTGCTGATAGTATTAAAAAGTATAGCGATATAAATTCATTGGAACTTCAGAAAAAAGTGATAGAAGCAAATTTAAGAGTTAGAGATGCAGGTTTTAAACCATATATTGCTCCAGCATTGTCATCTGGAGCGCTTTCAATTATTGAAACTTTAAAAGGCAATTATAATTATTCAACAGTGTTTATTGATGGAATTTATTGGGGAGTAAGAAATAAATTAATCAATGGTTCAGTTGAAATTGAAAGACTTGATTTATCAGAAGATTTACTTTTTAGAATAAAAAAATCTTATATGGATTTGAGGAAAATTTATGAAGAAAATTAAAATTTTAGTTTTTAATGAAAATGATATATTAAAAGAAATGATAAATACATTTTCAAATGAAGTTGAATGTGAAATTATATATGATAGTTGTTATGAAAAAATTTCTTTTTCAGATGAAAAACTAGTTTTAGCATTCAGTACTGATTCAATTGGAAGTAATATTAATTTAATGAAATTCATTAAAAAGTTAAAAGATAATAATGTTTTTTTTAATAATTCATATGGTGCTTTATTAGTTAATTCGAAAAGTGATTTATATTCAAAAACATTATCACAGCAAGTAGTTTTTTTAATGAATCGGATGGGTCTTGTTTTTATAGGTCAACCTATGATTGAAACAATAAAAGATTATTTGAATTATGAAACATGGCAGAAAGTTTATATTGATAAAACTTTAAAAGAAATATGTGACATTCAGATTATAAATTTAGCTAAAAGATTTTATAAATTTAAAAAAAATAAAATAAAAAATCCTAAAATTTTAGTTCTTCATGCTTCATCGCATCATACATCAAATACTTTGATGCTTTGGAATATGATTAAAAAACATTTGGAAGGGTATATTATCAATGAAATAGAAATAGATGATGGGCAAATAACCGATTGTAATGGTTGTCCTTTTGAAATGTGTTTGCACTTTGCTGAAAAAAACAGCTGCTATTATGGTGGTGTTATTTTAGAAAACATTTTACCTGCTATTGAAGAAAGTGACTATATTGTATGGATATGTCCAAATTATAATGATTCAATTTCTGCAAAATTAATGGCTGTAATTAATAGAATGACAGTTCTTTATAGAAGAATGTCTTTACATGAAAAAACTATATTTTCAGTAATTATATCTGGAAATTCTGGAAGTGATTCTGTTGCAAAACAACTTATAAGTGGTTTAAATCTTAATAAAGGGATGATTTTAGCTCCTGAATTTGCAATTATGGAGATTGCAAATGACTCTGGTAAAATTATAAAAGTAGCTGGAATAGAGAAACGTGCAGCTGATTTTGCTAATAAAATAAAAAGATATTAGAGGTGACTATGAAAGAGGCAATGTTTTATACAAAACTTGAAAATAAAACTGTTAAATGTAATTTATGTCCAAATGAATGTATTATAGAAAATAATAATATTGGTATTTGCAGAGTAAAAAAAAATATCGATGGGATTCTATATGCTATTTCCTATGGTGAAATTTCTGGTTACAGTTTAGACCCTATAGAAAAAAAACCTATTAAAGATTATAAACCTGGAAGTTATATATTTTCAATAGGATCTTATGGTTGTAATTTAAAATGTAAATTTTGCCAGAATTATGAAATTTCACAAGGCAATCCTAATACACTTTATTTTTCACCAAATGAGATTGTTGAAAAAGCTAAAAAATATAAAGAAAGCATAGGGATAGCATATACTTATAATGAACCAATTGTAAATTATGAATTTGTTTTAGATTGTTTAAAACTTGCAAAAAAAGGGAATCTTGATAATGTATTAGTAACGAATGGTTTTATTAATGAAGAACCTTTAAAAGAGCTTTTAAAGTATGTTGATGCAGTAAATATAGATTTAAAAGCTTTTAATGATAATTTTTATAGTAAAATTTGTAGTGGCAATATTGAACCGGTTAAAAAGAGTATTAAAATTGCTGCAGAAATGACTCATGTAGAATTAACAGTTTTACTTATTGATAATCTAAATACAGACAAAAATGAATTGATTAGTATGTTTAAATGGATAAAAAAAATTGATAATACAATTCCAGTTCATTTATCTAGGTATTTTCCAAGATATTTTATGAAGAATCCACCAACTAAGAATAGTACTATGTTAGAAGTATTTTCGATTGCAGGAAAATATTTGAAAAATGTATATTTAGGAAATATTTAGAAAAAAGATTGAATATTCTGAAAAAATATGATATTATATATGCACATAGAAAAAGAACGAATTTCACAGTGAAATTCAAGGTACATGATAAGGGGTGATGCCACCAACATAGTGTAGAGAAACAAAGAACAAGTAAAGTGTTATTAAATGTCGTAGTAGGGAATTTCATAGTGAGATTTCAAGAAGGGTATTATGTTTTTTTAAAGGGGATGATGCCACCAAAGACTTTAATGAGGATGATTTGTTGATGATTGAATTTAGTATTTAATAGGTAACTTTCTAAGAATTAATGGAAAGTTACCTATTTTGTTGTTAAAAAAGATTAAATTGATCTTTGTTTTTAAGTGCTTTTTCAATGCTTGTTTTTGAACCTTTAAATTTCGGATATGTTTCTTTTAAAAATTCTTTTATTTCTTCTCTTTTAGTATTCTTATCAACAGTGCAGTTGCTTTTTATTATTGGTATATCATGATTTTTTATAAATGTATTGATTAAATGTTCATCAACTTCGTAAAAAGGTCTAATTATTGTTACATCAGTTCTAGATAGATATGAACTGATTTGAAATGTATTAAGGCGACCACTATATAGCATATTCATAAAAAATGTTTCAATTTTATCATCTTTATGGTGTCCAAGTGCAATTTTTTTGATTCCAAGTCTGTTTGCAACAGAAGCTAATGCTCCTCTTCGCATATTTGCGCATAATGCACAGGGACTTTTTTCTTTTTTTATATCAAATACAACAGTTTCTATGTCAGAGTATTCAATAGTTAATTCTACGCCAAGCGAATTACAAAATTCTTCAATAATTTTATTATCTTCTTCTTTTTCAAAACCTATATTTATTTTAATTGCATGAAGATTAAATTTGATGTTACTAAATTTCTGAAATTTTTTAAGTTCATACAATAATGTCATGCTATCTTTTCCACCTGAAATTCCTACACCAATTGTTTCGCCTTCTTCAATCAAGTTGTGTTTATTAACAGTATTTCTTAGTATACCAAGTATTTTTTTCATGAAATCCTCTTTCCTCAATAAAAAGCTCAAAACCATTAGGTTCTGAGCTATAAAATATTATTTATATGCATCTATTGCAATGTCGTCTATCCATATAGTAGAATCTTCAGTTTGTATTGAAATGATTAAATTTTCAACATTTGATGTATTAAGGTTGAAACTTATCATTTCCCATGTGTTTTCTAAAGAAGGTATATGGGTAATTGTTTTTACAAATTGTTCAGTATTTCCATTCATACCTTTAAAAGTTAAATTAATTGGGTTTCTTGAGTCTGATTTAATAAATAATGATACTGAAACATCATGTTTCATTAAAATATCTTTTAATACTATTTCACCATTTTTATTATCACCTGTAAAATCAAATTTAAGTGATTTATTTCCACTTTTTTTATTTTCATAATCATCAATAATATTGTCACTTTCATATGATATTGTGAAATTTTCTAATTTTTCACTAACTGAAGCACTTTCTATAGTATTTTCATCAAGCGGGTTCATTTCATTAATCGCATAATAGAATTCTTCTGTATAAGTGTCAGACCAATTTCCTTTTTCATCTTGAATTCTTAGAGAAATAATATAAGTCCCTTCATTTTTAAACCCTATCATTATTGATTTTTCATTAAATGATGCTAATTCTTCATCTTTTGAAAAGAATTTCCATTCATAATTATAATTAGTGTTGTCCTTAGTGTTTGCTGTGAATCTAAAATTTTCGCCAACTTTTTCTTTAACAAATGATGTTTTAAATTCTTTTTCAGAACTAGTATTATTTAGGCTAATATTTTTTAGAAAAAAACCACCTATTAATAAGAAAAATACTATAATTGCAGGTATTAAGAATTTATTTTTTCCTTTTTTATTTTCTTTTTCTAATTCTAAGTCTAAGTCTAAGTCGTTATCATCAATAAAACCTAAACTTGATAATTCAATTTCTGAATCATTATCTGAGTTGATTGAAATTTCTTCTTCAGTCTTTTCTTTGCTTTCTATTTCTAAATTGTTTTCAGTAGGCATTGGAATTAACTTTGAGTCATCTTTGTCAATATCATCAAAATAATGTGTTTCATCTGTATTATAATGAGTATTGAATATATTTACTATTTCTTCAATTGAATGGTAAAAAAATGAACCGTTTAATAAAGTCTCAATAAATTCATCTTCCTCAAGTAGAAGATGAAGTACTTTTCCGATTTCTTTCGTAACTTCAGTAAATTGAATTTCATCAAGAGTTGATAGTATTATAAGTTCATTTAAATATAACTCACCATTGTCAATATTGATTTGTTTATGATCAACAAGTATTTTTTTGAAAGTATTATTCAAAGAATTATATTGTGAACAGTAATTTAAATATTTTTTAGCTATTTTAATTCTTGTATTTTTTGAAATTTCCATACTTTGCAAATAATCTTCTAACGTAATACCTTCATGATATTCAGTTACAAAAGTGATAGTATTTTCATCTTCAGAGATATATAAAAGATTTTGTAGTGAATTTTCCAGATGAATTTTTAAATCATCTTCAAGTGAATTAATTTTATTAATAGTATTTACTACTACAATACTTTCAGTATCGCTGATTTTAGTTCCCATTTGAATTTCGTTATATTGATTTTTTTCATAAGTTTCAATAACATTATAGTTTTCTTTGATAAAAGTATCCATAAATCCCCCTTTATACTTATATTTTTATTATACAATAAAAATATAAGAAGATAAATAATTATTAATAAATTGTGTGACTAAATGTATTTGACTTATAGAGGATTATAATGATAAACTTAAAACAAACGGAGGTTTGTTTTTAAGTTAGGAGAAAAAACTATGAAATTATTACATATTTCAGATATACATTTTGGAGTGAAATTTTTAAATAAAAATGAAATATTAAGAGAAAAATTAAAAGAAGCTCAATATACTGCTTTTAAAAAAGTTATTGAATATTCAATTAATAATAAAATTGATGGATTGCTTATAGCAGGTGATCTTTTTGATGGAGAATATAGACCTTTGAAAGCAGAAAGGTTTTTACTTGAGGAATTTAGAAAATTAAATGATAATAATGTTAAAGTGTTTTATTCATTAGGGAATCATGATTCAAATAAAACTTTTAAAGAAAACTTTTTAGTGGAGTTTCCTGATAATGTAAAAATATTCAATAAAGAAAGAAGTGAATCGTATTTATTAAATGATACAATATATATTCATTCAAGTGGACATCAAAATAATATTGAAAATAGAAATTTAATAAAAGATTTTCCTAAATCTAAAAAAGGATATTATAATGTGGGTTTAGTCCATTGTTCGGTGGTTGGAAACGTTAACGAAGGCGATAAATATTTACCTACTACACGAGAAGAACTTGAAAATACAGATTATGATTATTGGGCTTTAGGGCATATTCATAAAAATATGAGAATTAGTGATAAAATTTATTATTCAGGTTCGCTTCAAGGATTACATTCAAAAGAAACTGATAAAAAAGGTGGAATGTTGATAGATTTTGAAAATGATTATACGACAATTGATTTTATAGAATTTGGAGTGATTGATTTTATTGATTTAGAAATTGATTTTAATAATTACAGCATAAGAAGTAAAAATGAATTAATAGATTTAATTGAGGAAAAAACAAAATTTCTTATAAAAGAAAGTATAATAAAAATATATTTTAAAGGTGTTACAATGTTTTATGATGATTTAAAAGATGAAATGATACTTAAAGAAATTGAAGAAATTATTTTAAGAAATAAATTGATTTTAGATATTCAAATTAATATTCAGGAAATCAGAAAAAAAATTGATTATAATGAATATATTAAAAATAATAATATTTTAGGTTATATTGAGAAAAACTATTCAAATGATAAAATTATAGAGAAAATAATGGAAGAGAATAAAATTAAAAAAATTGATAAGAATATCTTAGAAAGAATTCTAAACAGAATGGTTGGTATTGAAGATGAAATTTAAAAATATTGAATTGATTTCCTATGGGGGATTAATAAATAAAAAAATTGAATTTGGAGAAAATACAAATTTGATATTTGGTAAAAATGAATCCGGTAAAAGCACTATAATGAATGCAATTTATAATATTTTATATGGTATTTATCCTGTTGATAGAGAAAAAAACAAAAAAGTGAATTGGTATAATAATAAATTGGAATTAAAAGCAAATATTATAATAAAAAATCAGGAGTTTGAAGTAATAAGATCATTAAATACAAATGTTGTTGGAACGGTTTCTTCTTTAGATAAAATTGAGAAAATAAATAATGGTAATTTAAAAATTACTAATGATATTCCAAAATATTTATATATGGATTTATATTGTCTTAATAGCAAAAAAATGATTAATCTTGAAGAAAATATATGGAATAAAGTTGATAATAATTTGATATTTTCTTATAATGATTCATTTATTAAAAATCCTCAAACAGTTATTAAAGAAATTGAAAATGATTTATTCGGGATATGGCGCGATTCTAATAGAGGAAAATTTAGACTTAAAGAAATTGATGAGGAAATTATAAAATTCAGAAATGAAAGAAATGTATTAATAAATAAATACAATGAATTGAAAGATGATATTAAAAAATATCATACTTTAATTCACAATATCGAATCTCATGAAATTGAAATTAAAAAGAAAGTTATTATAAAAAATAAAATAGAAAGTATTTTACCAATTGCAAATATTATTCTTGAGATTAATGACTTAAAAGAAAAATATTTTAAATTTGATGAATATAAATTGATTAGTAAAAATATTATTGAAAAATTAGCAATTGATGAAGAAAAAGGAAAATATTTAGAAGAAACATTAGAAAATATTGATTCTGAAATTGAAATTATTAAATTGAAATTTGAAAAATATTCAGAAATAGAATTATTGATTGAAAAAGATATGGATGTAATTCTTCTTATGGCTAATTTATACGAAAAAATTATAAAAGAAAAACAAGAATTTGATGAAAATATATATTTTGAAAAGTCAAAAAAAAAGGAATATAAAAAACTTTATTATCAAATTTTTAATAAAAGTTTTAGTAATGAAAATTTTGATGAATTTAAAAACATTAATTTATTGAATTTAAAAATTAATAATAAGATAAATATAAAAAAACTGATCATTAGTTTAATTTCAATTGTTCTAGGATTTATTTTCTATTATAATAATAAAATTGCTATTGCTTTGGTAGTAGCGTCTTTAGGATTAGGTTTTTTATTTAATACTGTTTCTATGGGAATGGGTAAAACTAACAATATTAACGGTGTTAAAATAAATGAAGATTCGTTTATAAAACTTCAAAAATTAAAAGATTTAGAGTATGAAATAATTTCAGTAAATGAAGAAAATAAAAGAAAAGAAGAATACTATAAAAATAAATTTAGTGAGTTAAGTAGTTTTTTTATGAAATATTCTACAACAGAAAATCTTGATTACAATGTTAAAAAAATTATTGAAACAAGTAAAATAATAAATGGAAAAAGGAATAATGATGAAAAAAACGAATATTTTTTAAATCAATTAGCGGAAAATAGAAAAAATAATCATGAAAAATTTATTAAAATTGAAAATAATATTAAGAATACTAATGAAGTGTTAATTGAGTTTGCTAAAGGCACCATTCAAGAGGGAATAAATTATTTCACTGAAAATATAAAAATTGATAGTAAAATAGAATTGTTAGAAGAAAAATTAAATAATATTGAAAACAGTAATGTAAAAATAAATGAGTACAATGAATTGGAAGACGAAATAAATATTTCTTCTTATGGAGTAATAAAAAATGAAATTGCTGAATTAAATGATTTACTTAATAATGAAAAAATTGAAGAGTTTAAACTTAAAAAAACAATTGATGATAATGTTAATGAAGATATTATTAATGAAATTGATACTAAGATTGAGCTTTTAAATATTGAAAAAAAAGAATTATTAAAAGAAAAAGATAATTTGATATTTATGAGAGAATTAATTAAATTATCTGATATGAAGTTTAAAGAAGATAATCAACCTGATATTGTTAGGAAAGTAAATGAATTTTTTAATGTTTTTACTAGTGGTAAATATGATAAAATATTATTAGATGAAATTAGTAAAGATATTTTTATTAAATTGGAAAATTTTAATAAGGATATTAATGATGATTTTAGTAAAGGTACTACAGATCAACTTTTTTTAGCCTTAAGACTTGCATTAATTGAACATTATGAAAAAGATGTAAAATTACCAATTGTACTAGATGAAATTTTTGCAAATTGGGATGATGAAAGAATTGAAAATTTTATTAAATTATTAAGTAGAATTTCAAATGAAAGGCAGTTTATAATTTTAACATGTAAAAGTAGTGTGATAGAATCGTTTAATAATTCTTCAAAATTGGATTTTGATTTAATAACAATGGATTGAGAGTGATAATTATGAATGACAGAGAATTTGAAAAAAACAGGCAGCAAATTTTAAAGAATGTAAAATTAAATAATGGTAATAATCAGAGTAATGGTAGTAAAGAAAAATTATGGAAATATGAAATATTGAAATATAGAAAACAAAAAAGAATTGAGCGTTTTTTTATGATTGGATCTATTGCAGGAATATTAAGTTTAATAATAAATTTAATATTGAATTACTCTAAAATTATGGATTTTATAGTAGGAATAATTCGATAAAATGTATGCTAATGTAAAGTTTGAAATTGTGGTTTACAAAATTTCTCTCTAGTGCTAGAATGTATATAGTATAAAAAAGAAGGATAAAATAAATACACCCACTATATACAGTGGGTGCCTTCTTAAGACATATATATAGTGGGGGTATTATGATTGAGTTAAAAGTTGTGAAACGTAATAATGAACTGGTTATGTACAATGGTAATAAAATAATTTCTGCTATTGATGCATCGATGTATGAAAGTAAAAAAGGTGTAGATAATAGAATTTCAAATATTATTGAAAATGAAATAAGACAGAATATTTTAATTGAAGATAGAATGTTTAATGTTGAAGAAATTAGTGATTTAACTGAGAAATTATTAATGAAATATGAAAGATATGATGCTGCAAAAAGATTTATTTTATATAGAGATGAACATAAGAAAATGAGAGAAGGAACTAGAGAATTTTATTTAGATAAAATAGATAGTTATATTAATAGAAGTGATTGGCGTGTAAAAGAAAATTCGAATGCTCATTATAGTTATGGTGCTTTAAATAGATATATAACTGAAATGCCTTCTAGAGATTATTGGTTATATAGAGTTTATAATAAAAGAATTAGAGATGCTTTTAATAATGGTGATTTTCATATTCATGATTTAGGTGGATTAACTATTTATTGTTGTGGATATTCACTTCTTGATGTAATTGTTAAAGGGATTAGAGGAATAAGTAATATTCCAACATCGAAACCAGCTAAACATTTTAGAAGTTTATTAGCTCAAGTTGCAAATTTAACTACAATTTTTCAAAATGAAATAATGGGTGCTGTTGCTTTTAGCTCTTTTGATACATTAACTGCACCATTTGTTAAAGAAGAAGGTTTAACTTATCAAGAGGTTTTCCAGGCGATGCAAGGATTCATTTTTCAAATAAATTCAAATTCAAGAATGGGTGCAGAACCCGCATTTAGTAATTTAACTTTTGATTTAGTGGTTCCTAGAGATATGGCAAAAAGAAGTGTTGTAGTTGCAGGAAAGCCATTAGATTATAATTATGGAGAATGTCAAAAAGAAATGGATATGATTAATCAAGCATTTTATCAAATAATGCTTGATGGAGATGCTGAAGGCGCACCGTTTCCTTATCCAATTCCAACTTACAATATTCATGAAAAATTTGAATGGGATAATGAGATTCATGATAATTTATGGGAAATGGCAGGTAAATATGGTATTCCATATTTTGCAAATTTTATTAATTCTGACATGGATCCTGAAGATGCAAGAAGTATGTGTTGTAGACTTAGACTTGATAAAAGAGAACTTGTTAAAAGAAATGGTGGCCTTTTCGGTTCTGGTGAAAAAACAGGTTCAATTGGTGTAGTAACACTCGATTTACCTCGTTATGGTTATAAAGCGAATACAAAACAAGAACTTTTCGATATGATTGAGAAAAATATGATTATTGCAAAAGAGTCTTTAGAAATAAAAAGAATATTTTTAGAAAAACAATTGGAAAACGGATTATTACCAGCTTTTTCTGAGTATGTTGGAACATTAAATAATCATTTTAGTACTATTGGTTATGTTGGTGCAAATGAAATGTGTATGAATTTTCTAGGAAAAGGAATAAAAAGTGATGAAGGATATAATTTAACATTTGAAATGTTAGAATTTATGAGAGACATTTTAAAGGATTTCCAAGAACAAACTGATAATTTATATAATTTAGAAGCTACTCCGGCTGAAAGTACAGCATATAAATTAGCCAAAAAAGATGTTGAGTTATTTGGTGATAAAATATTTACACAAGGCGAAAATGCTCCGTATTATACAAATTCATGCCATATTCCTGTTAAAGAAGTTGAAAATATTGATCTTCTTTATAAACATCAACATGAATTACAAGAACTTCATACTGGTGGAACAGTAATTCATAATTATTTAGAAACTTCAATTAGTGGAGCTAAAGCAAAAGAAATAATTAAATATGTTTCATACAAATATAAAGCTCCTTATACATCGCTAAGTCCTGTTTACTCGACATGTAGTGAACATGGTTTCTTAAGTGGATTCTTTGAGAAATGTCCATATTGTGGAAAAGATACAGAAAGTTATCAAAGAATCACTGGATATATTAGACCTATAAGTCAATTTAATGATGGAAAAGCGGAAGAATTTAAAGATAGAAAACAAATTCAGGTGGGATAATATGATAAAATATAAAGGTATAATTCATAATATTTTAAATGACGCACCATTTATAGGAGCATTACTTATTGCTCCAACGTGCAGTCGTGGTTGCAAGAATTGTATTAATGAACATTTAAAACATAATGGAATTTTATATGAGGAATCAGCTGAGGATATTATTAAAAAAGTTAAATCTAATGGACTCAATAGAGGAATAATAATGTCTGGACTTGAATGGACTGAATCACCAGAGTCTATGGTTAAACTAATTGATGAAGCTTTAAAGAATAATTTAGAAGTAATATTATATACTCATAATGATGAGGATGTATTTTTAAGTAAATTCCCAAATTTAAGAAAAAAGGAAATATATATTAAGTATGGTAAATATGAAGAAGATATGAAAGCTGCTGAAAATATTCATTTCGGAGTTAGATTAGCAACAACTAATCAATATATCAAATATTACGGAGCCTGTTAAGGCTTCGTTTTTTCACGAATAAATATGATTAGATAATTATCATATGGGGTATAAATTAATGAATGTTATTGAAAGGGGAATTTATGGATAATAATAAAAATTATTATAATTTAGAAGTCAATAAAGTGCTTGAAAAACTAGAAACTTCAATTTCTGGTTTAACAGATGAAGAAGTAAAAAGAAGAATAGATAAATATGGAAAAAATGTTCTTAAAAGTGGGAAAAAGACTTCACTTTTTATTTTGTTTTTAAATCAATTTAAGGATGTACTAGTGGTATTACTTCTTGTTGCTGCTGCTATGTCATTATTAATTCACAATTATATTGATGGAGGAATAATGATTACTATTGCAGTAATTAATTCAGCAATTGGTTTTTTTCAGGAATTTAAAGCTGAAAAAATAATGGAATCATTAAATGAGTTAATAAAGTCGCCATCAAAAGTAATTAGAAATAATGAATTATCAGAAATTGAACAAAGCGAGTTAACAATTGGTGATATTGTTAGTTTAGAAGAAGGAGATAAAATACCAGCGGATATCAGAATGATAGAATGTTATAATTTAAGAATGGTTGAAGTATCCTTAACTGGTGAATCAATGCCTCAGGAAAAACATAGTAATCATATTGAAGGTGAGCTTGCTTTAGGTGATAGAGATAACATGGGCTTTTTAGGAACAAATGTTGCTTCAGGTTCTGCTAAAGGTGTGGTAGTAGCTATTGGAATGGATACGGAGATGGGTAAAATTGCTTCTATGACACAGGAAGAAGATACTTCAAAATCTCCGCTTCAAAAAGAATTAGGTTCTGTTGCAAATAAAGTTGCTTTATTTGCAGTTATTATTGGTTTTATTCTTTTTGGAATAAGTATGCTAAGAGGTCTTGGATTAAATTTTGCTTTAATCTACGGTCTTGGGATTGCAGTTGCAGTTGTTCCTCAAGCACTACCTATGCAAACAACTGTTGCTCTTTCTAAAGGTGTAGATAGATTATCAAAGAGAAATGCAGTTGTAAAAAAATTAGCATCTGTTGAAACTCTTGGATCTACAAATGTTATTGCCACTGATAAAACAGGCACGTTAACAAAAAATGAAATGACAGTTCAAAAAGTTTGGTTTGATAATAAAGAATATGATGTAACAGGATTAGGATATAAACCTGAAGGTGATATTTTAAATGCTGAAGGCGCTAAACTTACAAATGAAGAAATAAAGAATCTTGAAATAATGTTTGATTCAGCAACAATGGCTTCAAATGCAGAAATTCATAAGCCTGATGAAAAACATTCAGGATGGTATCCTATTGGGGATCCAACTGAAGCAGCTCTTATTACTCTTTCTACAAAACTGGGAACTAGAGCTATTAATGAAGATGAAGAAAATCCGGAATTACATGAATTCAGTTTTGATTCGGTTAGAAAAAGAATGAGTTCTATAAGACAATTTGATAGTGAAAAAGTTCTTACTATGAAAGGTGCTATGGATAGTGTTCTTTCAATTACAAAATATATGTATAAAGATGGTAAAGAAGTTGAAATAACAGAAGAAGATAAAAATACACTAAATGATTTAAATGAGAAATATTCAAAACAAGCTTTAAGAGTGTTAGCGATTGCTTATAGAAAATTAAATTCAGATTTAACGGATTATGTTCTAGAAGAAGTTGAAAAAGATGTAGTTTTATTAGGTTTAGTTGCTATGATTGATCCACCTAAAGAAGGTGTAAAAGAAGCGATAATTAACTCGCATGAAGCATTCATTGATACTTATATTATGACTGGAGATCATTCTGTTACTGCTCAAGCAATTGGAAAAGAGATAAATTTATCAACTGATGGTAAAGAAGTTCCTGTATATTTATCAAAAGATTTAAATGAAATGACTGATAATGAATTAGGTGAAATAATGAAAAATAATCATTCATTAATTTTTTCAAGAGTTTCTCCAAAAGATAAATTAAGGATCGTTAAAATTTTAAAAAGTCAAGATAAAGTAGTTGCTGTAACTGGAGATGGAGTTAATGATGCGCCAGCATTAAAAAGTGCTCATATTGGAGTTGCGATGGGCCAGATGGGTACCGATGTAACTAAAGAAGCTGCTGAACTTATTTTATTAGATGACAGTTATCCTACTTTAGTTCATGCTATTAAAGAAGGTAGAACAATTTATAATAATTTGAAAAAAACAATTATTGCTTCTTTAACTTCAAATGCAGCTGAATTAGCAATTGTATTAATTGGACTTGTTCTTGGTGCAATATTTAATTTGCCTGTTCCAATTTTAGCAATACAAATTTTATCAATTGATTTATTAGGTGAAATTTTACCACTTACTGCATTAACTTATGATAAAGGAGCGGATTCATTAATGAGTATTCCGCCAAGAAAACAAGGCGATCATATTGTAAATAAAAGTTCATTTACTGAAATACTATTTTTTGGGTTTTTAATGGGTATTCTTGCATATATTAATTTTAGTATTTTTATTACTAAAAATGGAGTTAATGAAGTAATACCAGGAAGTATTTTATATAGACAAGCTACTACTATTTCTTTCTTAACAATTATTATTACACAGTGGATAAATATTATGTCTAGAAGATATGATTTAATAAGTATATTTAATAAAAACTTCTTTTCGAATAAAAAAATGCTTAATGCGGTTTTAATATCTGTTATTGCAGTGTTATTTGTTACAAATATGCCAATTGTTAATGTTTTTATGGGATATTCAAGTATTGGTCTTTCTAGTTGGATGACTATTTTATTTACTGGAGTTATATTTTTATTGGCACATGAAATTTTAAAATACTTTAAAAGAAAAAAAGCATAAAAATATTTACAGAATATAAAAGAATTGCCATATCAATTGATATGGCAATTTGTTTTTCTATTTATACCAGAAGGATTCGAGATTTACTCCTAAACCATCAGCAACTCTATTAACATAAGCATAATAAGCAACTATTTGGTTATTATCTAAAATATAAACATCAGAAAAATCAACGTTTCTTAATGTAATTACATCTCGTTCAATCATTTTCCCAGGTTCTTTTGTAAGTTTTACCGCATATAAAACATCACTTTATTTTTTTTGGATATTTGCTTTAGTATAATTTTCTTTTAATTGCTCCATAAATCATTAAATGAGTTTCTAAAGTTTTAGGATGTTAACTGTGTATTTTTAAAATATTATCAATAATTACAGAATCATCGCTGTTTTTTATATGATCATATAGTTTTCTTAATTCACCAGTCGAATTTTCATAATCAATTGTTTTAATTTACATATTGGCACCTTTTTAACTTGTATATAAACAGTTTAAAATGCATATAAGGATTTGTCAATTATTTCCATCTTAATTTGTAAATATAAATGTAAGTAAAAAATAATATTAATTATTAATTTATTGCAAGTTAGAAATAATTTAAGTATAATATTATATAGGTATATAGAATTATTAGGAGGAAAAAATGTTGAAATCAATCAAAGCAAAATTATCTGTATTGTCTGTTTTACTTTTAGTAATATCTTTAGGAATTGTAGGAGTAGTTTCTCTTTATTATTTAATTAATGAAACTGAAGAGTTTGTTAATGATAAACTAACTGAATTAACAGAAATGTCTAGTGAAATTATAAATGATGAAATTAATGAAGCGGGTTTAATAACAAAATTAATTACTGGAAATCCTCAAATAAGTGAATTGATTCAAGGAAATGAAGAAGTAAGAAATGATGTTTTTAAATATATTTCTAATCAAAGAATAGAAGCAAAAGATATTCTTGAAACTATAATGGTTACTGATAAAAATGGTAAAGCAATTATTTCAAGTGATGATAAAAATTATACAGCTGATTTAAGTTCAAGGGAATATATAAAAGAAGCGGTTAATTCAGGTAATAGTTCTAAAAGTAATGTATTAATTTCAAAAGCTACTAATAATGCTGTAATTGTTATGGCGGTACCTGTTAAAAGCAATGGGAAAGTTATAGGTACAGTAATCGCATCGGTTAATTTTGAATTGATTTCAAATGTTGCAGAAAATATTAAAGTGTTTAATTCAGGCTATGCTTATATGTTTGATTTAAATGGACTTGTGCTTCAACATCCTAAAAAAGAATTTGAATTTAATGCTAATATTTTAGAGCTTGGCGTGCCGGAAATGAAAGGTGTTTTGGAGGATGTTAATGCAGGAAAAGCTGGAGAAGTTTTTTATAATTATAATGGAGTAAAAAAATATGTTAGATATGAAAGAGTTGGTGATTGGGGATTTGCAGTAACAGCAGATTATGATGATTATATGAGTAGTGCTCAAGAGGTTCGCAATATTATAATAATGATTTTAGTAGCTAGTATAATTATTGCAAGTGTAGTTTCTTATATATTTACTAATAATATTATAGTTAAACCACTATTAGGATTAAAAAAAGAAATGGAATTTGCTGGTGAAGGAGATTTTAGTCGTGAGGTTATAATAAAAGGAAAAGATGAAATATCAGATATTGGAAGATCTTATATAAAAATGACAGATAAATTAAAAGATTTATTTATTAAAATTAATAATGGTAGCATGGATGTAAGTGCATCTAGTCAAGAATTAAGTGCTACTGTAGAAGAAATAGATGCGCAAGTTCAATCAGTAAATACAGCAACACAAGAAATTGCATCTGATATGGAACAAACAGCAGCTGCGGTTGAAGAAATAAATGCAACTGGAACGCAAATATTAAATTACGCAAATGGATTAATGGAAGATGCAACTAATGGAGAAAAAGAATCAAATGAAATATTTAAAAGAGCAAATGAAATGAAAACTACTGTAGTTAAATCAAAAGAAGAAACTGATGAAATATATGCAATTCGAGAAAAAGGAATTAAAGAAGCTTTAGAAAAAGCAAAAGTAATAAAAGATATTAAAGTAATGGCAGATACAATACAATCAATTGCTGAACAAACAAATTTATTAGCATTAAATGCTGCAATTGAAGCTGCAAGAGCTGGGGAGCATGGAAAAGGTTTTGCAGTAGTAGCAGATGAAGTTAGAAAATTAGCGGAAGAATCAACAAAAACTGTTGTTCAAATTAATCAGATGGTAGCAGAAGTAAATGTTGCATTTGATGATGTTTCGATTAATTCAGAGAGTTTATTAAGTTTTATTGATGATAAAATTATTCCTGATTATCAAATGTTAATTGGAGTTGGTGAACAATATTTAAATGATTCAAAAATATTTAATGAATTAGCAAATGAAATTAATACTCAAGCAAATGAAATAAATTGTTCGATTGAACAGATTACTGATGCACTTGAATCGGTATCTAAAACAGTAGATGATGTTACCTCAAATAGTATGGATATATCAGCACAAACAGAGGAAGTAACAAAAGCAATTGATGAAGTTGCGAAAGTTGCTATATCTCAAGCTGAGTTGTCTGAAGAATTAAATTTAAATGTAAGTGTATTTAAATTGTAAGAAAATAGCATTTCGTGAAAGCAATTAAAAATGTAAAATTAAGGTAATGTAGTAAAAAATATATAAAATAATAATAGCCTTTCATTCTTATAATTAATATAGTAAAATTAATTATAAAAGTGGAGGGCTTTTTATATATTGATGGATATTTCTGCTTATATTGGGTATAGAATACGCAGTTGATGAATTAAAAATATTTAAAATAGAGTATAAATTAGGAGAAGGGTTAATTTGACAAGTTGGAAAAGATTTAAAATTAATTTTATTAGAAAATAATAATAATGACTATATTGAAATAAACTCTGCAGTTGCAAAAATTCATTTGAAAAATATTCTTATATATCCTATTTGTGATAATGATAATCAAATTGTAGCTGTTGTTGAAATTGCTTAGTTAGAGAAAATGAACGATGAAGATTTACAATTTTTAGAAACATCAAAAGAAAGAATGTATTCAAATTATATGAGAATAATAAATAAAGAGGATATTTTAGAATTATTAGAATTAATAAATAACTTGTTAGATATTTCAAAAATTGAGAGTGGGAAAGTTGATTTAACGTTTGATAAAATTTCCACAAATGAATTAAGTGAGAAAATGGAAATTAAATTTAATGAAATGTTTAAGAAAAAAGAAATTGAGTATTTAGTATGGGATAATACTAAAATTAATTTTTGATAAAAGCGATATTGAAGAGTATGATTTAAAAATATCAGTTATTGATTTGGGAAGAGGTATTAATAATGATAAATTAAATATTATTTTTGAAAAATTTAGACAAGTTGATGGAACTATTACAAGAGAATTTGGCGGAACTGGATTAGGGTTATCACTAATTTCTGAACTTGCAAGTTTACTAAAGGGTAAAATAACTGTTAAAAGCAATGTTAACGAAGGAAGTGTTTTTTCAATATATATTCCAAGTAATATGGGAGATATAAAAACTATTAATAATGAAAATGATAAAGCTAGTTTTTCAATGGAAAATAATATGAATTTGCTTACTTAAAGATAAATCAACGATTTTATTAATTGAGGATGATTTAGAATTTGTAGAAATAATAAAACCATATATTACTTCTTTTGGATATCAAGTATTAGTTGCTAATACTAGTATGGAAGGTGTTAAAATAGCATCTGAAATTCATCCTAATGGTATAATTTTAGATCTTGTACTTCCAGATGTTAATGGTGCAAAAGTAATTAAGGAAATTAAAACGAAACCCGAAACAAGAAATATTCCAATCCATATATTGTTTGTAAAGGATAATGATGAATAAATCACATTAAATATGTTCGATGCAATAATTCTTGATTTAGTTTTTGATGAAGGATCTGGATGGGATGTATGTGAATATGTTAAAAAAATAATATTAAAATTTCAATAATTATATATACTGCAAAAACATTATCTGAAAATGAATATCGCAAATTAGAAATGTACCCAGAAAGTATTATATTGAAAAATTCTGATTCAATTGGCAGGTTACTTGAAGAAGTAGCAATATTTATGCATAAGGTTCATGATTGGAAATTTGATATCAAACTTCTAAATGAAAATAGATTTCAATTTTTAGAAAACAAAAAAATTCTTGTATGTGATGATAATAATAGAATTAAATTTTTTAGATGTTGATATTGTGCCGTTATGGATTATTAATAGTATAAGTTTGTTAATTCAAAAAAAGGAGAAGAATTTGTAATAATTAGAACAAATTCAGAAAATTTAAGTGTTTATTTATGGAAATTAAAAATTCTATTATAAATTTGGTTATGATTTTAGAAATTATAAATTTAGAAATATTAAAAAGGCAATTATGCGAGTAATGAAAAAGAATGGAATAAATAAGTTTGAAGAAGTATGTGAATTAATTATTAATAATAATGAAGTTTGTGAGTGTTTTATTAGCGAAATGTCAATAAATGTAACACAGTTTTTTAGAGATGAATGTTTTTATAAAATTTTAAGAGATGATATTTTTAAAAATATGAGTTCAAAATATGAATTTAAAATTTGGAGTGTTGGTTGTGCAAATGGAATGGAACCATATTCAATTGCAATAATATATGAAATGGGATTATTAAATAAATGCATCATATATGCAACAGATTTTAATGAATCTGTTTTAAAAGAAGCAGAAAACGGGATTTATTCAAACGATATTAAAAAAGAGTTAGAGTTAAATTATAAAAAAGTAGGCGGAAAATTTTCAGTGATGGATTATTTTAATGAATATGATAAGTGCTTTGAAGTTAAATCAATAATTAAAGAAAAAGTCTATTTTTTTAAACACAATTTGACAGTTGATAAAGTATTTAACGAATTTGATTTTATTATTTGTCGTAATGTTTTTATATATTTTGATAATAAATTAAAGAAAAAAACTCTCGATTTATTTTTGAATTCTTTAAAAGATGTTGGAATTTTGGCATTAGGTAAAAACGAATCACTTAATAGTAATTTTCAAACAGATTTTATTCAATATAAAAAAGGATGTTGTATTTACAAGAAAGGATTTAATAAGTAGGGGGTTATTATGAAAGTTTTTAAAATAATGTTTGTTGAAGACAATATTAATAATGTTAAAGCGAGGGAAGCAATCATTAAAGGAATTAAAGGGTGTGAATGTTCCTTTTATTTAACAGGGGAAGATGCACTTAAAGGTTTATTAGAAAATGATTTCAATTTAATATTGATGGATTTAAATTTACCAGATATTAATGGTTACGAGCTTATAAAAATTATTAAAAATAAAAAATTCACATCTCATATTCCCGTTATTTTTGTAACTGGAGTTTATATGACAGAAGCAGATAAAAAAAGGGGATACGAGTTAGGTGCAGTTGATTATATTTTCAAACCATGTACTGAAATCGAATTAACAAATAAAATTTTTCAATATAGAAATTCGTATTATGAAATTCAAGAATTAATGGAAGAGTTGATTAAAAAAAATGTAGATCTTAAAAAACAAAATCAAATATTAAGGAAAAATTATTATGAGATAGAATTCTTAAATTTTCACGATAATTTAACACAATTATATAGTAGAAATTATTTTAAAACTTTTATAAATGGAATAGATATTGAAAAAAGATTACCTTTTGCTTTAATGGTTATTGATATTAACAAATTGAAAGTAATTAATGATGTATTTGGGCATAAGAAAGGTGATGAAGTTATTGTATCTACGGCAAAATTCTTAACGGAAACATTCGAGAAACATGGTGTAATTTTTAGATGGGAAGGTGATGAATTTTTAGTATTTATGCCAAATGTTAAAAACGAGTTAGCAAAAAAAATATATTTAGGAATTATTGATTTTGTTAATATACCAGCTAAAGGGTTTGAAATTAGCCTTTCTGCAGGTTTGTCATTTATAAATGATAAAAAAGAAGCTGATAATATTGTTAAATTAATCGAGATAACGGAAAACAAAATGTATAGAAATAAATTGTTAAACGTTAATAGTAATAGAGGATGTTTTTTAGAGACATTGAAAGAATCTTTATTTGAAAAGGATTTTGAAACTAAAATGCATACTGAACGAGTAAAGAATATACTTTTAGTAGTTGCAAAAAAAATGAATTTAAAAGCGGATATAGTTGATGAAATTACTCTTATCGCATTATTGCATGATATTGGAAAATTAGCAATACCTGAAGAAATATTAATGAAAAAAGAAAAATTAACAAATGATGAGTGGGAATTGATTAAACAACATCCTGAAAAAGGTTATAATATTTGTATAACTATTCCAGAGCTTCGTTCTGTTGCTGAAAAGATATTAGCTCACCATGAGAGATTTGATGGTAAAGGATATCCAAAAGGGCTAAAAGGAGATGAAATACCACTTTTATCACGTATGCTATCTATTGCGGATTCTTATGATGTTATGGTAAGTGGGAGGCCATATCAAAAAGCAAAAACACATAAAGAGGCTATTGATGAAATAATAAGATGTAAAGGTACACAATTTGATCCTGAATTAGTTGAATGGTTTATTTCTATTATGCTTTAAGTGATTAAAGATTGGAGGGAATTTTGGAAGATAGTATTGAAAAAAGAAAAATTTTATTTGTTGATGATGAGAAACAAATATTAAAATCTTTAAGAAGAGTTTTTTTTAAAAGTGATTATAATTGTTTTTATGCTGATAGTGGGGAAAAAGCTTTAAAAATTTTAAATGAATATAATATTAATTTAATAATTTCAGATGTTAGAATGCCAGAGATGGATGGATTTGAATTATTAAAAAAAGTAAAAGATGATTACCCAGAAGTTATTAGATTGATTTTAAGTGGTTATTCAAAAAAAGAAGATGTAGTAGATGCATTAGGAAAGAATTTAATGAGAACTTATTTACAAAAGCCTTGGAATAATAGTGAACTTTTGAATATTATTAGAAAAGTTTTTGAATTTGAAGATATAATAGCTGATGAAAAATTATTAGAATATTTTAATAATTTAGAATCATTACCCACTGTTCCTGAAATATATATAAAAATAAATAAAATGATTGATAAGAATGAATCGGTTGAAAAGATTTCCGATGAAATTGAAAAAGATCAATCACTTTCAGTAGCTATATTAAAAATAGCTAATTCCGCATTTTATGATAATAATATAGGTTCTGTTAAACAAGCAATAATGTATGTTGGTTTAACTAATCTTAAAAATATAATATTAAGTAATAGTGTTTTTAATTCTGAAAACGTAGATAATATGAAAGATTTATGGAAACATGCTTTACTTACAAATAAAATCGCTGGGTTTATTTATAAAAAAATATTATTAAAAAAAATTCCTGAGCTTTATTCTTCTGCAGGTTTATTGCATGATATTGGAAGAGTAGTAATAATGAATTATTTTGAAAACGAAAATAGAAATATGGATATATTACTTAATAATAATCCTGTTGATTTAAAAATTAGAATTCAATATGAAAATGAAATGATTGGATTTGATCATGTTAAGATTGGCGGATATTTATTAAATTGGTGGGGTATACCTTATCCAATAATCGAAACTGCAATGTTTCATCATGATCCTTTAAATGATGTTGTAATTAATAAAGAAATTGTTTCAGTAATACATTTAGCAAATATATTATCATGGAGAATTCTTAAGCCAGATATGATAAAAGATGATATAGATATTAGAGTATTTAATTATTTAGAGATTCCTGAAGACAAATTTTATAAAAAAATTGATGAATTTATGGAATTAGAATCTAATAACATTTAATTGGAGAGTGGTAAAATGAATGTGGATATGAAAAAATATAATGTTTTATTTGTTGATGATGAACTTCAAGTGCTAAAAGCGATAAAAAGAGGAGTTCATTTAGAAGAATATAATAAATTCTTTGCGAATTCTGGAAAAGAAGCGCTTGAAATAATAAAAAATAACAATATTTCAGTAGTTGTGTCAGATATGAAAATGCCTGAAATGGATGGAATACAATTATTAAAGAAAGTAAATGAAATAGATAAGGATATAAAAAAAATCATTTTATCGGGGTATGCAAGTACAGCTCAAGTAATAGCAAGTGTTAATATTACTAATATTGATAAATTCATTTTAAAACCTTGGGATTTGGAAACAGAATTAAAACCTATGATAAGAGAAGAACTTAGGAAATATGATGAAAATTTAATTACTAAAACGAATGTTATTTCTATTGAAAAAAGAAATGAATTATTTATAAGAATGATAGAAAGTAATAAAAACTCATTTTTAGAAATTGAAAGCGATTTTAAAAATGTTATTAAACTATTTAAAATGATGTCTAGTTATCTATATTTATTAACAAATGATATGCAAAATGAATTAATTACAATTGTTCAAATGAAAGAAGAATTAAATTATTTGGAATCGATTGTTATTGAATTTATTAATAGGATGCCTTTAACAAAATATCATTTTAATTTGAAATATTTTAAAGATAGATTAAGTTCATTTTTAAAAACAAAATATTCATCTAAATATGAAATTGCTAATTCAAAAATTAGCATTAATAGTGAAATTAGTGATTATTATGAATTCCATATAAAATTTGATTATATTTTTATGATTTCGGAAATTATTATAAATAATGTTTTTAGAAAAAATCTAAATTCTAAAATTGAATTAGAAATAAAGAATTTGAGTGATGAAAATAATATTATTTTTATTTATAAAATTAATTCTATGGAATCAAAAAATAGCATAAGAAATAATACTAATTTAATTATATTAAAAGTTTTTGCTAAAATGCTAAATGGCGAAATTAATTTTATAGAAAAAGAAAATAATTTAGATATAATAACACTTGAAATTCACAAAAGAATTGAGGAATGATATGAAAATAATAATTATTGATGATTCAAAAATGATGCTTACTATGGCTGAAAAATTATTATATGAAAATTTATATAGGATTGAAATTGAAACATTTAAAAATCCTGTTGAAGCACTTGAAAGGATAAGAAAAAGCAATGTGGATTTAGTGATAACTGATTTAATTATGAAAGAAATGAATGGAATTGAAGTGGTAAAAGAAATAAAAGGAAATAAAAAATTAGAACATATTAAAGTTTTAATAGTAACATCAATTATGGATTATGATACATTGATGAAATGTTATGAATATGGGGCTTCGGATTATATTTTAAAACCGTTCAATAAAAACGAATTAATAGCTCGAGTAAGAAATGCGTTAAGAGAAATAAGTTTACAAAAAAAACTTGCTGGCAGATTAGAAGATATTAATTATCAACATGAAAAGTTAAAAGAAGCAAATGAAAAATTGAAAGTTACTCAATCTGCTTTAATTCAAAAAGAACAATTAGCCGGAATTGGTCAATTAGCTGCTGGAGTGGCACATGAAATGAATAATCCTTTAGGGTTTATAATTAGTAATTTTAATATGTTAAATCAATATGTTGAAATATTTTTAAAATTAATGAATAAATATGATGATTTAGAATTAGAAGATGAAAATATTAAAAAATTTAAACTTGAAAATGATTATGATTTTATAATAGATGATTTTTCTGAGTTGCTAAGCGATACTAATTCAGGACTTGCTAGATTGAAAGATATTGTGAAAAGTTTAAAAGGTTTTTCTAGAATTAACGATTTTAAAGAACTTACAGAATTTGATATTAATGAAGGAATAAGAGAAACTTTAATAATAACAAAGAATGAATATAAATATATTGCTGATGTGGAAACAAATTTTGCTGAAATTCCTAAAATTCAAGCTTTTGGTGGAGAGATAAATCAGGTTTTTTTAAACTTGATTGTTAATGGAGTATATGCTATAAAAAAGATGGTAGATAAAGCAGATAAAGAAAACAAAGATGTTGAACGAGGAAAAATTACTATTAAAACAAGTGAAATATCTGATTATGTTGTGATAGAGTTTACTGATAATGGTTGTGGAATGAAAAAAGAAGTGTTAACAAAAATATTTAATCCGTTTTATACTACAAAACCAATTGGAACTGGCACAGGATTAGGTTTAAGTATAAGTTATGATGTTATTACTAATAAGCATAATGGACGCATAGAAGTTGATTCAATAGTAGATGTTGGTACAACTTTTACAATTTATCTGCCAAAATATCAGAAGAAAACGAATGATTAGTATAATAGTAAATTTTCAATAATTATTAACATATGAATATAATGTTGATAAAAATGAATAATAATTATATAATGTAAATGTCTTTAATAAATGTTATTAAAGTGAGTTACTATAAAATATACCAATAATTTAGAAATTGATTTGATTTGTAGAAATAACACAAACTAAAATATACATATAACTAAAAATAGCAAGTAATTAAATCTATTATTTGTTAAGTAATTATGATGTAATGTTTTATTTTTGGCGTTATAATAAAATTAGTTTAAAAAAACGTTTTTAACTATTTATTGAAAAATGTTTTAAATGGTAAAAATATGGTATATTTTAAAAATGTTAGTGTATATAATAAGGGAGGAAAAATGAAAAAATTTTTAGTAATGTTATTAGTGTTATCACTTGTGATGACTGCATTCGTAGGATGCGCAAAGAAAGAGGAACCGGTTAAAACAGAAGAACCTGCTAAGACTGAAGAACCTGCTAAGACTGAAGAACCAGCTGCTGCTGAGCCGGTTGTTGAAACACCTGACTTTACAGTTGGTTTAGTTACTGATGTTGGTGGTATTGATGATAAATCTTTCAACCAAGGTACTTGGGAAGGAATTGTAAGATTTGCTGAAGATACTGGCGTAAAAACTAAATATTTACAATCTGCATCAGATGCTGATTATAATCCAAATTTAGCTACATTCTCTGATGAAGAATTAGATTTAATTGTTGCACCTGGATTCTTATTTGCTGATGCAATGAGTGAAGTTGCAGGTAATTTCCCAGATCAAAAATATTTAATTATTGATTCGGTTGTTGGCGACAGACCAAATCTTGTTAGCGCAGTATTTGCTGAAAATGAAGGATCTTTCTTAACTGGTGTTGCTGCTGCTTTAAAAGCTGATGAAGCTGGAAAAGACACAGTAGGATTTATTGGTGGAATGGACTTTGATTTAATACAAAAATTTGAAGCTGGATTTGAAGCTGGTGTTGCTGCAGTTAATCCTGATATGAAAGTTTTAATTGAGTATGCTGGATCATTCTCTGACACTCAAATTGGACAAACTTTAGCTGCTAAGATGTTTGATCAAGGTGCTTACATTATTTATCACGCTGCTGGTGGAACTGGAAATGGTTTAATTAAAGAAGCTAAAGATAGAAGAACTAATGGTGAAGATGTTTGGGCTATTGGTGTAGATAGAGATCAATATGCTGATGGTATTTATGATGGAGATAATTCTGCAGTTCTTACTTCTATGATGAAAAGAGTAGACGTTGCTGCTTATGACGTTGCTGCTAAAACTTTAGCTGGAGAATTCCCAGGTGGAGAAGTATTAGTTTATAGTTTGGCTAATGATGGTGTTGGAATCCCTGCTGAAAACCCTAACTTATCAGATGAGATTGTTAACACTGTTAATGAATATAAAACAAAAGTAATTTCAGGAGAAATTGAAGTTCCTGTATTACCTAATCGTTTGAAATAGTTAAAGCTATTAAAAGCCAAGACAATTTGATCTTGGCTTTTTTTACATACTGATAAAAAAAAATACATACCTAATCAAAATATTTTCAAAAAGAAAGTTATAAAAGTTAGTGGTATTTGTAGAAGAATTTAAAGAGACAGGAGAGATTATGAATTATGTAATTGAAATGCTTAATATTACAAAAGAATTTCCTGGCATTAAAGCAAATGATAATGTTACTTTACAAGTTAAGGATGGAGAAATACATGCTTTACTTGGCGAGAATGGTGCTGGAAAATCAACTCTAATGAGTGTTTTATTTGGTTTATACCAACCTGAAGAAGGTAAAATTTTAATAAAGGGGAAAGAGGTAAATGTTAAAAATCCAAATGTTGCGAATGAACATGGTATTGGAATGGTGCATCAGCATTTCAAATTAGTTCATAATTTTACTGTAACAGAAAACATTATTTTAGGACTTGAACCTAAAAAATCATTTGGTAGAATTGATATTGATGCTGCAGCTAAAAAAGTTGCAAAAATCAGTGATAAATATGGATTAAGTGTTGACCCACATGCTAAAATTGAAGATATTACTGTTGGAATGCAGCAAAGAGTAGAAATACTAAAGATGCTTTATAGAAATGCAGAAATTTTAATATTTGATGAACCGACAGCAGTATTAACTCCACAAGAAATAAGAGAGCTTATGGGAATTATGAAAGAACTTGTAAAAGAGGGGAAATCAATAATTTTAATTACTCACAAATTAAAAGAAATTAAAGAGGTTGCTGATCGTTGTTCTGTTTTAAGAAGAGGAAAATATATTGGTACTGTTGATGTTGGAAGTGTTTCTGAAGAAGAAATGGCTGAAATGATGGTTGGTCGTGAAGTAAGTTTTGAAGTTGAAAAAGGACCTGCAAATCCAACTGATGTAGTATTGAAAATAGAAAATTTAAATGTGCTTGATTCACGAAAGCTTCTAGCAGTTAAAAACCTTAATTTGGAAGTTAAAGCAGGTGAGATTTTATGTATAGCTGGAATTGACGGTAATGGACAGTCTGAATTGATACAAGCTATTACTGGATTAAAGAAAATTGAATCCGGAAAAATATTATTTGAAGGTACAAATATAGAACATGAATCTATTAGAAATAGAACTCTTTTAGGAATTGGACATATTCCAGAAGATAGACATAAACATGGATTGGTTTTAGATTTTTCAGTTGAACAGAATTTTATTTTACAAAATTATTTTCAAGAACCTTATTCGATAAAAGGAATTATTCAACCTGATGCAATACGTGCTTATTCAGAAAAATTAATTGAAATGTTTGATGTAAGAAGTGGCCAAGGTAGTATTACTGAAGCAAGAAGTATGTCAGGTGGAAATCAGCAAAAAGCAATTATTGCAAGAGAGATTGATAGATCTCCTAAATTATTAATCGCTGCTCAACCTACTAGAGGGCTTGATGTTGGTGCTATTGAATATATACATGAAAGATTAATTGAAGAAAGAGATGCTGGAAAAGCAGTATTATTAATGTCTTTAGAAATGGAAGAAGTATTAAATGTTTCAGATCGTATAGCAGTTATTTATGAAGGTGAAATTGTAGGGATTCTTAATGCTAGCGAAACTGATGAAAATGAGATAGGACTTATGATGTCTGGTGCTAAGAGAGGAAAGGTATAAAAAATGAAAAAAATTTATGACTATATACTAGATGAAAAAAATCATCATTTTATTATTCCTGCAATTTCCATAATTCTTGGTTTCTTAGTAGGAAGTATAATTATGATTTTTTCAGGATTAAACCCTCTTGATATGTTTGCATCAATTATAAGAGGAGTTTTTGGAATTACTTTAAGTAAAATTGGTACTGGTAAAGCAATATTTAATGCAAGATATCTTGGTGAATATTTTGTTTTTGCAATGCCTATTATTTTAACTGGTTTATCTGTAGCATTTGCTTTTAGAACAGGACTCTTTAATATTGGTGCTGAAGGACAAATGATTGTTGGATCTTTTGCTTCAGTTGTAGTTGCTATTCTTGTTCCATTGCCACCGGTATTATTATTACCTTTAGTAATACTTGCTGGCGCATTGGCAGGAGCTATTTGGGGATTTGTTCCTGGGATTTTAAAAGCAAAATATAATGTACATGAAGTTGTAGTTACAATAATGATGAACTATATTGCATTATTTATGACTAATTATTATTTGAAAAAACTTCCTGGAAGTACAAATTCAAAAACAGTTGCACTTGTAAAAGGAGCAACTTTAAAAAGTGATTTTTTATCTGATATAACAAACCATTCAAGACTTAATTGGGGTTTTATTTTAGTTATTATAGCTGTGTTTTCATTCTGGTATATTATTGAAAAAACTACATTTGGTTATGAATTAAAAGCTGTTGGATATAATCCAGATGCCGCAAAATATGCTGGTATTAAAGTAAATTCTAGAGCAGCTTTATCAATGGTAATTGCAGGAGCATATGCAGGACTAGGTGGAACTGTTTTAGCAATTGGAACGTTTGGTTATGGTCGTGTTTTACCGCAGGCTGAAGGGTATGGGTTTACAGGGATTGCTGTAGCTTTAGTTGGAGGTAATACTGCTGCGGGATCATTATTAGGTGGATTACTGTTTGGAGCATTAAACGCAGCACAGCCTATTATGCAGTCTAGTGGAATTCCTAAGGATATTGCTGTAATTATTAGTTCTATGATTATTTTATTTATAGCTATGCAAAATGGTATAAAAATGCTGTTAGAACGTTTGAAAGGGGGTAAATAATGGAAGTTATATATTCTATGATGACGTTAACGTTAATTTTTTCAACTCCTATTATAATTACTGCAATTGGTGGAATGTTTTCAGAACGAAGTGGTGTTGTAAATGTTGCTCTTGAAGGTATTATGATGATTGGTGGATTTACTGCTGCAACATCAATAGTATTTCTAGAAAAATCAACTTCTTTTGCACCATGGATTGCACTTTTATTTGGTTTAATTGCAGGTGTTTTAATATCTCTTGTACATGCATATATTAGTATTAATTTAGGAGCTGAACAGGTTATTTCTGGTACAGCTATAAACTTATTGGCTGGAGGTTTAACTGTATATTTATCTCAAGTAATTTTTCATCAACAAAGAACACAGAGCTTTGAGACTGGTTTTATTAAAACTACTTATCCAGGGTTAAGTAAAATACCTATTATTGGAAGAATATTTTTTGAAAATATTTATCCAACTGTATATATTGCTTTGATTATAGTTATAGCTAGTTGGTATGTTCTTTATAAAACACCGTTTGGTCTTCGATTAAGAGCAACTGGTGAGCATCCACAGGCTGTCGATAGTGTGGGTATTAGTGTTTATAAAATGCGATATATTGGAGTTTTACTTTCAGGTGCACTTGGTGGACTTGGAGGAGCTATAATGGTATTAACATTTGATACTCAATATACAATTGGAAGTATCCATGGTGTTGGTTTTATTGCTTTAGCATCATTGATATTTGGTAAATGGAAACCTGCTGGAGTACTTGGAGCAAGTTTATTCTTTGGATTTTCACAAATACTTAGTGTTTATTCAACGGATTTCGCATTTCTTGCAAAATTTCCACAAGAATTTTTCAAAATTTTACCATATTTATTAACAATTGTTGCTCTATTGATATTTAGTGGTAGTTCAGTTGGACCAAAAGCTGCTGGAGAACCTTACGACAAAGGACAAAGATAATCAATAGTAAAAACGTTTAGATTCTATGAATCTAAACGTTTTTTGTCTAATGTAAAAGTTATATGTTCTAATATCTGTTTTATCTTTATTTTAGTCTTTTTTATGATATAATCGTTTTATGGAGGAAATATTATGAAAATGGGATTTAACCTGGAATTGTCGCAAAGACAAGAACTTGTGATGACAACTGAATTAAGGCAGGCTATAGAAATTTTACAATATAATTCTGTTGAATTAAATCAATTTATTGAGGAACAATTATTGGAAAATCCGACCTTGGAAAAAGATACTATTGATGAAAAAATCGAAAAAATAGATTGGGATGCTGTTAGCGATGACAGTTATCACAATAGATATGATGATGTTTCATATAGTACTGATTATGAAGACTATAATTATGAAGAATTTGTATCAAAAAATATGGATTTGAAAGAATTTTTAGAAACACAACTTGTTTTTTCAAATTTAGATGAAAAATATTATGATATCGCTAGATATTTGATTAATAGTGTCGGAGTAAATGGATATTTAGAATATGATAACGAAAAAATTCATAAGGAATTTAATATTTCAGATGAAATGATTAATGAAGTTATTTTATATTTACAAGAATTTGAACCGGTTGGAGTTTGTGCTAGAGATATTAAGGAATGTCTTCTAATTCAATTATATAGAAAAGATGAAGATAATATCATTGCAAAGAAGATTGTTAATAATTATTTAGAGGATTTATCAGAAAATAATTTAAAAAAAATTGCTGAAGAAATTAATCAACCTGTTCATAAAATTCAAGAAATTGTTGATTATATAAAAACTTTAGAACCTAAACCCGGAAGAATTTTCAATAGTGTCAATACGAAATATATTGAACCTGATGTAATAGTTGAAAAGGTTGAAGAAGAATATAGAATTACAATTTCAAATTATACTGCGCCAAGACTTTTTTTAAGTTCGTTTTATAAGAAAATTGTAAAAGATAGTAAAACAAAAGAAAATGAAAAAGAGTACATTAAAAAGAAAATGCAAAAAGCATTATTTTTAATCAAAAGTATTGAACAAAGAAGAGAGACTATTTATAGAGTGGTAGAAGAAATAGTTAAGAAGCAATATGATTTTTTTGAAAAAGGTGCACTTTTTTTAAAAACTTTAAATATGAAGGATGTTGCAGATGCTATTGAAGTTCATGAATCAACTGTAAGCAGAACTGCTAATGGCAAGTATCTTCAATGTTCATACGGTTTATTTGAACTTAAATATTTTTTTCAGGCTGGCATTCAAACTGAAAATGGTGGTATTTCAGCTGAAAGTATTAAACTTTTAATTAAAAAGATGATAAATGAAGAAGATAAAAGTCATCCAATAAGTGATCAAAAAATAACGGATAAGTTAGATCAATTTGGGATATCTTGTTCAAGAAGAACTATTACAAAATATAGGGAAGCAATTAGAATTAAATCATCTAGAAAAAGAAAAAGATTTTAAAAAGACTTGATAAATTTCCTGAGTATGTTATTATTATGAGGTGGGAAGTTTATTTTTTTTGGCTCGAACGGGACAAATATCGCAGCAGGGACAGAACAAGTCCGAGGAGTATTGAAATGAATGAAAATAAATCTAAAACAGGGGATTTTTTAAAAGTTCTATTTAAATTAGCACCTGAATTTCAAGAAACATTTATCGAAAGATATGAGATATTGAAAATTGTAAATATGATTGAGCCCGTTGGAAGAAGAATATTATCAGTGAAAATGGATATTTCTGAAAGAATCATTAGAAAAGAAACTGATAAATTAAAAGAAAATAAATTATTAGACACTACATTAAAGGGTATGATAATTACTGACGAGGGTAAAAAAGTATTAGAAGAAATTGATAAGCTTTACCATATGTTTAAAGGTATTGACGAAAGCGAAAAAATATTAGCTGATTATTTAGGGATAAAAAAAGTAATAATTGCACCTCTTAATTTAGATGATAATAAAATGGTTCTAAATTCAATTGGTGAATGTGCTTCAAAGTATCTTATGAAAATAATTGTTGATAAATCAATTATTGGAATAACAGGTGGTTCTTCTGTTCAAAGTGTAATTGAAAGATTAAATGTAAAAAGTAAGAAATATTGTAATGTAAAAATAGTACCGACTCGTGGAAGTCTTGGAGACAAAGCGGAATATCAGTCAAATACATTAGCAGAAATTTTAGCTAATAAATTATTTTGTGGATATAAATTATTATCTACGCCGGACAAATTGTCTGAAGAAACAATAAAAGAGTTACAAAATGAGCCTGAGATAAGAGAAACAATCGGTTTAATAAATAATATTGATACTTTAGTATTTGGGATTGGTAGATCTGATGTGATGGCAAAACGAAGAGGCTTATGTTCAAGTGAGAAGGAAATGATTCGAAAAAAAGGTGCTGTTGCTGAAGCATTTGGATATTATTTTAACTCATTAGGAGAAGTTGTGCATGAAATCAATACAATAGGTATTGATTTACATAAATTTAAACAAACTAAGAATTTGATTGCTGTTGCAGGAGGCGTTGAAAAAGTTGAAGCAATACGTGCAATAACAAGATTGGATTCGAAACTGGTATTAGTGACAGATGAGAATGTTGCTAGCAAAATTTTAAAGGATTTTAGGAGGAGAAAGAATGGCTAATGTAGCAATTAATGGTTTTGGAAGAATTGGAAGAAGTTTTTTAAGATTGGTTACTTCAAGAAAAGAAATGGGTTTAAATGTAGTAGCAATCAATGATTTAACAAGTGTAGAAAATTTAGCTTACTTATTGAAATATGACTCAGTTCAAGGAAGATTTGATGGAACTGTTGAAGTTGCAGATGGAAATTTAGTTGTAAATGGAAATGTTATTAAAGTTACAGCAGTGAGAAATCCTGTTGAATTACCTTGGGCTGAAAATAATGTTGATTTAGTAATTGAATCTACAGGAGTGTTTAGAAAAAGAGAGCAAGTTGCTATGCATTTAGAAGCTGGAGCTAAAAAAGTTATTTTAACAGTACCTGCTAAAGATAAATTAGATAACACTATTGTATTAGGTGTAAATGATGATGAATTAAAAGATACTGATTTAATTGTTTCAAATGCTTCTTGTACTACAAACTGTTTTGCACCAGTATGTAAAGTTATTGATGAAGCTTTTGGAATAGAAAAAGGTTTAATGACTACTATTCATGGATATACAAATGATCAAGTTGTATTAGATGGTCCTGCTGCAAACATGAGAAGAGGAAGAACATCTGCTGAAAACATTATTCCTACAACTACAGGAGCTGCAATTGCAACTACTAAAGTATTACCTAGTTTAGAAGGGAAAATTGATGGAATGGCAATGAGAGTTCCAGTACCATGTGGTTCTTGTGTTGATGTTGTATTTACGTTATCTAAAGACGTTACAGTTGAAGAAGTTAATGCTGCTTTTAAAACTGCTTCAGAGGGTTCATTAAAAGGTATTTTGGGATATACAGAAGACGAAATTGTTTCTACTGATATTTTAGGAATTTCAGAATCTTCATTAATTGATGCATTATCTACTAAAGTGATTAATGGAAATATGGTTAAAGTTATTTCATGGTATGATAATGAGTTAAGCTATACTAATAGAGTTGTAGATTTAGCTTTAAGATTAGTTTAATAGTAAATAATAATAAATAGCCCTGTGAAAACAGGGCTAAAATTGCTTTATAGTTATTTGGAGGTTTATATGCTAAATAAAAAAACAGTTGAAGATATAAATGTAAATGGTAAAAAAGTACTAGTAAGATGTGATTTCAATGTTCCATTAAACGATAAGTTTGAAATAACAGATGAAAGCAGAATCGAGGGAGCACTTCCTACAATAAAATACTTATTAAAAAATAATGCTAAAGTTATTTTATGTTCACATTTGGGAAGGCCAAAAGGTGAAGCAAAAAAAGAATTCAGTTTGGCACCAGTTGCTAAAAGATTAGACGAAATATTAGATACAAAAGTTATATTTGCAGCTGATGACGAAGTTGTTGGAACAAATGCAAAAGAAGCCACAAATAATATGGAAAACGGAGAAATAGTTTTACTTGAAAATACACGTTACAGAAAAGAAGAAAAGAAAAATGGAGAAGAATTTGCTAAGGAATTGGCATCATTAGCTGATATATATGTAAATGATGCATTTGGTACTGCACATCGTGCACATGCTTCAACAGAAGGTATTACTAAATTTATGGATGAAAGTGTATCTGGATATTTAATTCAGAAAGAAATCAGATTTTTAGGGAATGCTGTTGAAACTCCAAAAAGACCATTTGTTGCAATTTTAGGTGGAGCTAAAGTATCTGATAAAATTGCAGTTATTGAAAACTTACTTGATAAAGTGGATTCAATATTAATTGGTGGAGGAATGGCTTATACATTTTTAAAAGCCCAAGGATATACAATTGGTACTTCACTAGTTGAAGAAGATAGACTTGATTATGCTTTAGAAATGATTGAACAGGCAAAAGTTAAAAATGTTAATTTTGTTTTACCGGTTGACCATATTGTTGGTGCGGAATTTTCAAAAGATACTGAGCCAATTAAAACAGAAGATCAAAACATTAAGGATGGTTATATGGGACTTGATATAGGACCAAAAACTGCTGATTTGTTTAAAGATATAATTAAAGATGCAAAAACAATAATTTGGAATGGGCCAATGGGTGTATTTGAATTTGAAAATTTTGCAAATGGCACAATTAGTGTAGCAAGTGAAATGGCTAATACTGACGCAATTACAATTATTGGTGGCGGCGATAGTGCAACTGCTGTAAACACTTTGGGATTTGGAGATAAAATGTCTCATATTTCAACTGGTGGTGGAGCATCACTTGTATTTTTAGAAGGAAAAGAATTGCCTGGAATAATGGCTTTAGATAATAAATAATAATTTGGAGGTTTAGAATGAGAAAACCATTTATAGCTGGAAATTGGAAAATGAATATGACTATTAAAGAAGGGCTTGAGTATATTAATGAATTTAAAGATTTAGTTAAAGATGCTGAGGCTGAAGTAGGAGTATGTGTTCCAGCAACTATGTTAAAAGATTTAGTTGAAGCTGCAAAAGGAACAAATATTAAAATTGGAGCTCAAAATATGCATTTTGAAAATAGCGGTGCTTTTACAGGTGAAATCGCACCAAAAATGTTAAAAGAAATTGGAGTTGATTATGTAATAATCGGACATTCTGAAAGAAGAATGTATTATAACGAAACAAATGAAACAGTAAATAAAAAAGTTCTTAAAGCAATTGAAGTAGAAATAGATCCTATTTTATGTGTTGGTGAATCTTTAGAATTAAGAGAATCTGGTGAAATGAAACCTTTTGTTAAAGAACAAATTGTTAAAGCATTTGAAAATGTGAAAGCTGAAGATGTAAGTAAAGTTGTTGTTGCTTATGAACCAATTTGGGCTATAGGCACTGGAAAAACAGCTACTGCTGATCAAGCGAATGAAATGACAGCTTTTGTTAGAGAAACTATTAAATCATTGTATGATCAAACTGTTGCTGATGCAGTGAGAATTCAGTATGGTGGAAGTGTTAAACCTGCAAATGTAAAAGAGATTATGTCAAAATCTGATATTGATGGTGCTTTAGTAGGTGGAGCTAGTTTAGTAGCTGATACATTCTCAAAAGTCGCAGTTTATTAAAGGAGTGATTATATGTCTAACCCAGTAGCATTAATAATATTAGATGGTTGGGGTGAAAGGAACGATAAAAATCATAATGCAATAAAATCTGCAAACACTCCGAATTTTGATAAATATCATGAAAAATATTCAAGTACTACAATAAAAGCAAGTGGTCTTGATGTCGGTCTACCAGATGGACAAATGGGAAATTCTGAAGTCGGTCATTTAAATATTGGTGCTGGAAGAGTAGTTTATCAATATTTAACTAAAATTAGCAAAGAGATTGAAGATGGCAAATTTTATAATAATGAAGCATTTATAAAAGCTTGTAAAAACGCAAAAGAAAACAATTCAAGTCTTCATATAATGGGTCTTGTATCTGATGGTGGAGTTCATAGTCATATTAACCATATAAAAGGATTAATTAAACTTGCTAAGAAAAATGAGGTTGAAAATTTATATCTTCATGCATTCTTAGATGGAAGAGATACTCCGCCTAAAAGTGCGATTAAATATCTTAAAGAAGTTGAAAAAGAAATGAAAACAGTTGGCGTTGGTGAAATTGCAACTGTTAGTGGTAGATATTATGCTATGGATAGAGATAATAGATGGAAAAGAGTTAAACTTGCTTATGATGCATTATTCAATGCTATTGGTGAGAAAGCTGAATCTGCAATTGAAGCAGTTGAAAATTCATATAATAAAGATGAAGTGGATGAGTTTGTAAAACCAACTGTAATCTTAAAAAATGGAAAACCAGTTGCAACAATTAGTGAAAATGATTCAATAATATTTTTTAACTTTAGACCTGATAGAGCTAGACAAATTACTCGTGCAATAGTTGATAAAGAATTCAATAGTTTTGAAAGAGAGTATATAAAAACTAATTATGTTTGTATGACAACATATGATGCGACTTTTAAAAATGTTGATATTGCATATGAACCAGTACGATTAGTTAATACTTTAGGTGAATATTTAAGTAATATTGGAAAGAAACAATTAAGAATTGCTGAAACTGAGAAATATGCGCATATTACTTTCTTCTTTAATGGTGGTGTTGAGGCTCCAAATAAAAATGAAGATAGAGTGCTTGTAAATTCTCCTGATGTAGCAACTTATGATTTAAAACCTGAAATGTCAGCTTATGAAGTAACTGAAAAATTAGTTGAGCAAATAGATTTAGAAAAACATGATTTTATTGTTCTTAACTTTGCAAATACAGATATGGTTGGTCATACTGGAAATTTCAACGCAGCTGTTAAAGCTGTTGAAGCTGTTGATGAATGTTTAGGAAGAATTGTTGAAAAATTATTATCAAAAGATGGTAAAGTGATAATTACTGCTGATCATGGAAATGCTGAAGTCATGGAAGACGAAGATGGAAATCCAATGACAGCACATACTACTAATGTTGTACCATGCATAGTTATTGATAAAGAACATAAATTAAGAAATGATGGTAAGCTATGTGATTTAGCGCCAACACTTCTTGAATTAATGGATATTGAAAAACCTGCAGAAATGACAGGTACTAGTATAATAATAGAGGAGGAATAAAATGTCTTATATTTTAGATGTATATGCAAGAGAAATTTTAGATTCAAGAGGTAACCCAACTGTAGAAGTTGAAGTGGCTTTAGAAAGTGGAGTAATGGCAAGAGCAGCGGTTCCATCTGGAGCTTCTACTGGCGCATTTGAAGCTGTTGAATTAAGAGATGGAGATAAAACAAGATACATGGGCAAAGGTGTATTGGATGCAGTTAATAATGTAAATGAAATTATTGCTCCTGAAGTAATTGGAATGGATTCATATGATCAAGTTAGAATTGATAAAAAAATGATAGAATTAGACGGAACTCCAAATAAAGGAAGATTAGGAGCTAATGCAATATTAGGAGTTTCTATGGCTGTAGCTAAAGCGGCTGCATTAAATACTGGATTACCCTTATATCAATATCTTGGTGGAGTTAATGCTAAAATGTTACCAGTACCAATGATGAATATTTTAAATGGTGGAGAGCATGCCGACAATAATGTAGATATCCAAGAATGGATGGTTATGCCTGTTGGAGCTAAATCATTTAGAGAAGCTTTAAGAATGGGTTCAGAAATTTATCATAATCTTAAAAATGTATTAAAAGATAGAAATCTTGCAACTGCTGTTGGTGATGAGGGTGGATTTGCTCCTAACTTAGGAAGTAATGAAGAAGCATTACAAGTTATTGTTGAAGCTATAAAATCTGCAGGATATGTTCCAGGAGAAGAAGTTGCAATTGCAATAGATTCTGCTGCAAGTGAAATGTATGATAAAGAAAAAGGACTATATATTTTAAAAGGTGAAGGAATTGAAATGACTTCAGCTGAATTTATTGATTATTATGCTGATTTAGTAGAAAAATATCCAATTATTTCAATTGAAGATGGTTTAGATGAAGAAGATTGGGCTGGTTGGAAATTAATGGTAGAAAAATTAGGTAATAAAATTCAAATCGTTGGTGATGATTTATTTGTTACTAACACTGAAAGACTAGCTAGAGGAATTGAAGAAAGTTCTGCTAATTCAATTTTAATTAAATTAAATCAAATTGGAACAATAACTGAAACATTAAATGCAATTCAAATGGCACACAGAGCTGGATATACTACTGTTGTATCACATAGATCTGGTGAAACTGCAGATTCAATGATTGCTGATTTAGTTGTTGCTGTTAATGCTGGTCAAATCAAAACTGGTGCTCCAGCTAGAGTTGATAGAGTTGAAAAATATAACCAGTTAATGAGAATCGAAGAAGAATTAGCTGATGCGGCTGAGTATCTTGGAAAAGATGTTTTTTATAATTTATAATATTAACAAAACAAATTCATATAAATAATTGAGAGGTTCCTATTGTAGGAACCTCTCATTAATGAAATTCATATAACTAAAATGTAACGGGTTTCTTTACAGAAAATAATTAAATTGTTTGATTTTTACATCTTACTGTGTTAAGATTATTTTGCAATTAAAAAAGAAGGAGGGGTTAGTATGACTTCAACAATTATAACAGTGATATTGGTAATATCTGCTTTAGTGTTAATAGCAAGTATATTATTACAATCTGGTAAAACAGCTGGATTATCAGGTTCAATCGGCGGCGGTGCTGAGCAACTTATGGGAAAAAATAAAGCTAGAGGATATGATAAAGTTTTTGATAAAATTACAAAAGTAGCAGCAATTTCTTTCATGTTAAGTGCATTAATTTTAGTTATAGTGCAATAATTAATAAAAGTAAAAATTTTCTGGAGGGGAGAATATGAATTTTGTTATGGTTGCAATTTTAGCGGGGGTAATCGCGCTTATTTTTGCATATTTTACTGCGGTCAATAAAGTTAATAAAATGGAAGTAGGCACTGAACGAATGGAAGAGTTATCTATGTACATTCACGAAGGTGCTATGACTTTTTTAAAGAGTGAATATAAGGTGTTGGTATTTTTTGCAGCTGCTATGAGTGCTATTATTGCATGGGGATTAGGTCCTAAAACTGCATTAGCATTTGTACTAGGTGCATTATTTTCTGCTATGGCAGGATTTTTTGGAATGAAAGTAGCAACTGCTGCTAATGTAAGAACTGCAAATGCTGCTTATACAAGTGGTATGAATAAAGCACTAAAAATTGCTTTTTCAGGTGGTGTTGTTATGGGAATGTCAGTTGTTGGACTTGGTATTTCAGGAATTGGAATATTATATTTAGCATTTGGTGATCCAACTATTTTAACTGGTTTTGGACTTGGTGCTTCTTCAATAGCATTATTTTCAAGAGTAGGTGGAGGTATTTATACAAAAGCTGCTGATGTTGGTGCTGATCTTGTAGGAAAAGTTGAAACAGGTATTCCTGAAGATGATCCTAGAAATCCAGCAACAATTGCTGATAATGTTGGAGATAATGTTGGAGACGTTGCTGGAATGGGTGCCGATCTTTTTGAATCATATGTAGGATCTATTATTGCATCAATGGTTTTAGGAACTATAATGTTTACAGGAGATAAGGGTGTTTTATTTCCATTAGTTTTAGCTGCAATTGGTATTATTAGTTCAATTGTTGGGACTTTTTTTGTTAAAGGTAATGATAGCTCAAATCCACATAAAGCATTAAAAATGAGCACTTATGTTAGTGGTATTTTAGTAACTATTGGAGCATTTATACTTAGTAAAATTTTCTTTGGTGAATTTAATATAGCGTATTCAGTAGTAACAGGTTTATTAGTTGGTATATTAATTGGTGTTTCAACTGAGTATTATACTTCTGATGAATATAAACATGTAAAAGAAATTGCAGAACAGGCGAAAACTGGTGCTGCTACTACAATTATTTCTGGTCTTGCGGTAGGTATGTATTCAACAGCTATACCAATTATATTAATATCAATAGGAACACTTGCTGCATATAGTTTTAGTGGATTATATGGTATTGCAATAGCTGCAGTAGGAATGCTTTCAACAACTGGAATTACAGTTGCGGTAGATGCATATGGCCCAATTGCTGATAATGCTGGTGGAATTGCTGAAATGGCTGAACTTCCAGAAGAAGTAAGAACGATAACTGACAAACTAGATTCAGTTGGAAATACAACTGCTGCAATAGGAAAAGGTTTTGCCATAGGATCTGCTGCACTTACTGCTTTAGCATTATTTACATCATATGCGCAAGTTGTAGGGTTAACTAAAATCAATATTTTAGAACCTACAGTTGTAGTTGGATTGTTTATAGGTGGAATGCTTCCATTTGTATTTTCTGCAATGACTATGAATTCAGTAGGTAAAGCTGCACAAGAAATGATTATTGAAGTAAGAAGACAATTTAAAGAAATACCAGGAATTTTAGAAGGCAAAGCAAAACCTGAGTATAATAAATGTGTTGAAATCAGTACAAAAGCAGCGTTACATGAAATGGTTTTACCAGGAGTTATGGCTGTACTTTCTCCATTAGCAATGGGTTTTATTTTAGGACCTGCTGCTTTAGGTGGAATGTTAGTTGGAGCGTTAATTACTGGTGTTCCTTTATCAATATTTATGTCAAATGCCGGTGGTGCTTGGGATAATGCTAAAAAATATATTGGTTCAGGAGTTCATGGTGGAAAAGGTAGTGATGCTCACAATGCAAGTATAGTTGGTGACACTGTAGGTGATCCATTTAAGGATACATCTGGTCCAGCAATTAATATCTTGATAAAATTGATGACAATTGTATCGTTAGTGTTTGCGCCACTATTTATGAAGTTTGGACATTTAATGTTTAATTAATAATTACGGAGATTAATTTCTCCGTTTTTTTTTGATGATTTTAATAGAAAAATAAATTAAGTTTAATATATAATAAATTTGGTATAATAGATGTAGTATATACATAGTGAAATTATAATATGGGAAGTGATAAAATGAGCATTGAAAATAAAATTATGGAGTATATTATTGATAATAAATTACCTCCAATGTTTGATCATGAAATTGCAAGAGCGTTTGATATTGATAAAAAAGATTCGGTTGAATTTCAAAAAATACTTACTAAACTTGTTGAGGAAGGTAAGTTGTTTTATTCTAGAAAGAAAAAATATGGTCTTCCAGAATTTTTTGGGGTAGTTGTAGGTAGACTTGAAATTGCAAAAAAAGGATTTGGATTTGTTATTACTGATAATCCTGAAGAATCTGATATTTTTATACCTCGAAGTAATCTTAATGGTGGTATGCATGATGATATTGTTTCAGTAAAGATTCTAAATGAAAGTGATAATGGAAAGAAAAAAGAAGGGGAAATTGTTGGTATCATAAAAAAGGGCAATTCTCAAATAGTTGGAGTATTTCAAAAAGCAAATGGATTTGGGTTTATTGTACCTGATGATAAAAGAATAAATTGGGATTTATTTGTTCCAGGAAATTTAACTAAAAATTGTCAAGATGGATACAAAGTCATTGCTGACGTAATTAAATGGCCTATTGATGATAAGAATCCTGAAGGAAAAATAATTGAAATTCTTGGACCTAGTAATGATCCTTTTGTTGAAGAAGAAGCAATAATAAGAGCGGCTGGTGTAAGACAAGGATTTAGTAAAAAAATAATTAATAAAGCGAATGAGTTAAGCGAAGAAATTACAGAAGATGAAATAAAAAAACGTGTTGATTATAGAAATATTACAACAGTTACAATTGATGGTGCAGATGCAAGAGATTTTGATGATGCTATATCAATTAAGCAAACTGAAACTGGTTTTACACTTTGGGTTCATATTGCAGATGTATCACATTATGTTACAGAAGGCAGTGTTTTAGATACAGAAGCTTTAAAAAGAGCTACAAGTATTTATTTGCCTGATAGAGTTATACCTATGTTTGTTGAAAGAATATCAAATAATTTATGTAGTTTAATGCCAAAAGTAGATAGACTTACTCTTTCTGTAAAAATGGAAATTGACAAAGTTGGAACTGTTACTTCTTATGAAATAAATAATGCAATAATTAATTCGAATGAGAGAATGACATATGAAGATGTTACAAATATATTAAATAAAAGTGATAACGAGAATTTAAAAAAATATGATTATATTAAAGATGAATTTTTTGTTATGGCTGATCTTGCAAAGATTCTTAATAAAAAGAGATTTGCAAGAGGCGCAATAGATTTTGATTTTCCAGAAACAAAATTAGCATTAGATGAAAAAGGATATATTACAGATATTTATCAATACGAACGTGGAGAGTCAAATAGAATTATAGAAGAATTTATGTTATTAACAAATGAAGTAATTGCTGAACATGTATATTGGCTTGAATATCCTTCTGTCTATAGGGTTCATGAAGATCCTGATGAAAGTAAAATTAGTGATTTTAAAAAATTTGTATATAATCTTGGATATACATTAAAAGGGAGTGAAGGAGAACTTCATCCTAAAAAAATTCAAGAATTATTAGAAGCAGTAAAAGGTAAACCAGAAGAGTATATTATTAGTAAAATGATGTTAAGATCATTAAAACAAGCAAGATATTCAAGTAAAAATGAAGGTCATTTTGGTTTAGCGGCTGAATATTATACACATTTTACTTCACCAATTAGAAGGTATCCAGACTTACAAATTCATAGAATTATTAAATTAATAATAGATAATAAAATGACGAAAAAACAGATCGAATTTCTTCAAAAGAAAGTAGAAGATGTATCAGAGATTTCTTCTGAAAATGAAAGAATTGCTGAAAGACTTGAAAGAGATGTTAAGGATCTTAAAAAAGCTGAATATATGAAAAAGCATATTGGTGATGAATTTAATGGTGTAATATCTTCAGTTACAGGTTTTGGAATGTTTATTCAACTTGAAAATACAGTTGAAGGGTTAGTAAGACTTGAGGATTTAAAAGATGATTATTATGAATATATACCTGAACATTTGAAATTAGTAGGTAAAATGACTAAAAACGAATATAAATTAGGTCAAACGGTAAAAGTAATAGTTGAAAAGGTAAGTGTTAAAAATAGAGAAATTGATTTTAAATTAATTTAATATAATAAAAGAAATCCCCAAAAATGGGGATTTTCTATTTAAATCTTAAAAATTCAAGTCTAGTATAAGCAACAATAAGCTGTGAATCAATATTGTTAATAATTGCTTCTTTATCAACAAATTCATATTTTTCTTCATCAAATTTGTAATCCATTTTAGAAATATTTATACTATAAAGATAATATGTTTTTTTACTATCTTTACTTGCTTGGCATATGCCAAGATTCATAAAGTTATTTTCAACACTATCAATACTCAATAATGTATCTGTTTTTTCTTTAATAAATTTTCTTATATCCATTTCATCGCTAAATTCGAAGGATATTGAACAATGATCAGGATGTTGATCCCAATTTTCAATAGTTTCATTTTTTATTAAATATTCTTTTTGACCTCTTTTACTACAATATGGCAGGATTACAATTTCTTTTGTTTTCATAAAATCACCCCTTTATTAATATATATATACCAAATATTTCAGTAATATAACAAATAAATGCAAATCTTGATTTAATTAATGAATTATGTTAATATTAAGGATGTGCAAAGAGATTGGAGATTATCATGGAATATTATAAGTTAATAAGTAATAATAAAAAAGCAAGATTTGAATATTTCATTAAATCTACTGTAGAAGCTGGAATTGTATTAACTGGTACAGAAGTAAAAGCGATAAGAATGGGTAGAGCTTCAATATCTGAATCATATGCTGAAATAAAAGATGGTGAAATGTTTATAAATGGTATGAATATTAGCCCATATTCTAAGGGCAATATATATAACCAAGAACCTTTAAGAACAAGAAAACTTCTTCTTCATAAAAAGGAAATTGAAAAACTGTTTAGAATGGTTCAACAAAAATCTTTTACTTTGGTCCCTACCAAATTATATATTAATAATCAAGGTAGAGTTAAGGTTGAAATTGCATTAGCACAAGGAAAGAAAATCCATGATAAAAGACATGTCATGGCTGAAAAAGATTCAAAGCGCCGTATTGAAAGGGCTTTAAGCGAGAAATACTAATAAGGGGGCGTACAGGTTTCGACAGGAAGAGGATTTACTATAGTAGCGAGTCGTGTTTATTGTATCTGGGGTACACGTTAAAGAACTGGGTATACAAATTTTAAATGCTGAAAATAATTTAGCTTACGCTGCGTAATATTCGCAGTTACTGTTATAGGGGGTTTGGTCTCAGCAACTTATAACGGTCACTAACTAAGACCCTCTTGAAAAGGACGTTCCGACTTGAATAGAGTAAATTGGAAATAACTCAAATACTAGCTTGTCATTGGGCGAGTATGCGGGTGAAAAATCAAATCAATGTCTGCACTCGGAGAATCTATTTTAAATATCTTTTTGGACGTGGGTTCGATTCCCACCGCCTTCACCAAAAATAAAAAACATTAGAAATCTTACTATTACAGTAAGATTTTTTTGTAAAAAATAAAGAAATATAATACCCTATATATAAAACTCTTACTTTCTTTTTTTCTTTTTTAATGTCAACCATTATAGGTATTTCTACTTCATGAATCTGCTTCATTGCTGCTTGTTTACTTATTACATCGGTTGTATTTGTAGCTAATTTACCGCTTGCTCAATAACTCGTATCTACTGCGTTTTCAATGCCGTTCTAACACTGTATTAATTATAAAATATATTAGAATAACAAATGGACTCCCAAATATAGGGTTTTTTCTCATTTGAAAATTTCTTCAATTGTATTAGTCAATTCTTTTCTTACTATTTGAAAGTGCAATACTAAATGATATTTCTCTACTTATTGCCGTATTATTTATTGTCGGTTGGCTAGTTACTATTATGAATTTTGTCCCATTATTTTTGGTCTTGAAATCATATGAATTTTATTTGATGGAATAGAGCATAGCATATAAAGCCCGATGATTAATGATATAGCACATAGTGGCCAAAAAAATATATCGTATTTTTCGGGTACAATTCGCCATATATATGGAGCAAAATTAGAAAACATGTGTAATGTTATGGGTACATATAAAGATTCAAATTTATAATAAAAGAAACCAAATATAAGACCTAATATTATTGTTGGAAATAGTTGATATAAATTAAAATGTGCTATTCCAAATATTAATGCTTGCAAGAAAAGAGAAATTTTAATACTAAATAGCGAGGTTAATTTTGTTTGGATTAATTTACGGAATATATATTCTTCAATTATTGGAGTAATAAGACTTACATCAATTATAGTAAGAAAAATATTGTTATACTGAGCCATTTTAGCCATTTCTTCAAATCCTTTTTCTGTAGATATAAATAATTTAACAAAAATTATAACAATATGTCCAACAAATTGTGTTCCAATACCAAGAAAAATAAAAGTTATAATTGTGCTATAAGAAAATTTAGATTTGTGTTGTATAAAATAAAATACAAATAATAAAATTGTAATTATTGCAATAAAAAAATTCATAGATTCTCGCTTTCCTATATTATAAAGATATTGCAGGAAACATATATTTCCTGCAATAATTGCGTTTATTTTCCGCTATAGTTACCATCATAACTTACGTGATAAACTTTTCCACCTCTGTGTACATTTCTTTCATAAGGTGTTGATGCAATTTTTTTTATTACAAAATCAATAGCTTTACCCGCCACATAATCAATAGCGAATCCCCCTCCATCAACTTGCATCATTTCTTCATTTGTCATTTCTTTAAACATTTATTACCTCCTATAATACTAACATAATATTTCAACAGTTTCTATGGCCAATAGAATTTTATTAACAGATTTTTGATAACCTGTTAATAAATATACTAATAAAAAGAAAATACAATGTCAAGAAAAATTCAAAAAAAAAAACAAATGTAAAGATGTTGACACGTAATCTCAATTACTATATGATATATTTTGTTATACAAAGTTTATATGTATGTTTTGTGTAAAAATAATATAAAAAATATTTTGAGGTGAAAAATGATAAACATATTTAAGAAAAAGTATTATTGTGTTAAACAACATGACATAACAGACTGTGGAGCAGCATGTTTAGCAACAATATCTAAACAACATGGCTTAAAAATACCAATAACAAAAATAAGAGAAATAGCAGGAACAGACAAACAAGGAACAAATGCATATGGAGTAATAAAAGCAGCAGAAGAAATAGGATACAGTGCAAAAGGAGTCAAAGGAGATAAAGAAGCATTTTTCTCGGATTTTCCACTTCCAGCAATAGCACATGTAGTAATGGAAGGTAGCTTACTTCACTATGTAGTAATACATGAAATAGATAAAAAGAAAGATAAAATAATAATAGCAGATCCTGGAAAAGGATTAGTAAATTATACTTTAGAGGAGTTTTTTGAACTTTGGACAGGTGTATTAATATTAATGACTCCTACAGCAAAATTTGAAAAGGGTGATGAAACAACAAGTATATTTAAAAGATTCTTTGGATTATTAAAACCACAAAAAAAGTTTTTAATACATATATTTTTTGCATCAATAATATATACAATACTTGGAATACTAGGAGCATTTTATTTTAAATTTTTACTTGATGATATAGTACCAGGTAATTTAAGAAATACATTACATATAATAAGTATAGGAATAATACTTCTACATATTTTTAAAATAATATTAAATGCGTTTAGAAGCCATTTATTACTATACTTAAGTCAAAAGATAGATATACCAATGAATCTAGGATATTATAACCATGTATTAGATTTACCAATGAATTTTTTTGGAACAAGAAAAACAGGAGAAATTATATCAAGATTCATGGATGCATCTAAAATAAGACAAGCAATATCAGGAGCAACACTTACAATAATGATAGATACATTAATGGCAATAGTAGGCGGAATAATACTATATCAATATAATAGTATGTTATTTGGAGTTGCACTTATAATGCTTATACTTTATGCAGTAGTAGTATTTGCATTTAATAAGCCAATAAAAGAAATAAATAGAGAACAAATGGAAGATAATTCAGAACTTACATCTTATTTAGTAGAATCACTAAATGGAATACAAACAGTAAAATCATTTAATGCAGAAAGAGAATCAAAATTAAAAACAGAAAGAAAATTTATAAAATTACTTAAATCAATATTTAAAGGTGGAATGATAGATAATTTGCGTGGATCAATAACTGCAAGTATAGGATCAATAGGCGGAGTAGTAATACTATGGATAGGAGTTATTAATGTATTAGATGGGAAATTAACATTTGGACAACTCTTAGTATTTCAATCATTACTTGCTTACTTTATAGATCCAGTTAAAAATTTAATTAATCTACAACCAATGATGCAAATGGCAATAGTAGCATCAGATAGACTAGGAGAAATATTAGATTTGGAAATAGAAAAAACAAAAGAAGAATTTAAAAAACTTAAACCAAGTAAAATAGAAGGAAAAGTAGAAATAAGAAATTTAGACTTCAAATATGGAACAAGAGAATTAGTACTTAAAAATATAAATATGAAAGTAAATAAAGGTGAAAAAATAGCTTTAGTAGGAGAAAGTGGATCAGGAAAAACAACACTTGTAAAATTACTTCTTAAACTATATGAAACAGATAAAGGTGAGATATTAATAGATGATAATAATATTAAAGATATTAATCTTGAAGTATTAAGAGAAAAAATAGCATATGTACCACAAGAAACATTTTTATTTAGTGGAAGCATAAGAGAAAATTTAGAATTAGGAGCAAAAAATATTAGTTTTGAAGAAATAATTGAAGCTTCAAAACTTGCCAAAGCACATGATTTTATAAATAAATTACCACTTAGATATGAAACTAGATTAGAAGAAAATGGAACTAATTTATCAGGAGGACAAAGACAAAGATTATCAATAGTAAGAGCAATACTAAAAAAACCAGATGTTTTAATATTAGATGAAGCAACAAGTAATTTAGATTCAATAACAGAAAAAGCAATAGAAGAAACAATAGAGAAAACAACAGAAAATATTACTACATTTATAATAGCACATAGATTAAGTACAATAATGAGATGCGATAGAATATTTGTTATGGATGAAGGTAAAATAATAGAATCAGGAACACATAAAAAACTAATAGAAAACAAAGGTAAATATTATGATTTATGGCAAGGGCAAAAGTATGAAGAAATAACAATAACGGAGGAAATTAAGTGAAAGAAATTAGTATAAATCTTAGTGAAATATCTGAAAGCAGAGAAGTAATGGAATCAAAACCATATCCAGTAGTCATATACTTTATATATTTAATATTAAGTATATTATTAATTTCTTTTACATGGATGTATTTCTCAGAAATAGATATAGTTGTAAAAGGAAATGGAATAATAAGACCTGTTGAAGGTGTAAGTGTAATTAAGAATAAAGTAACAGGAAAATTAGAAGAGCAGAATATAAAAGAAGGAAAAGAAGTTAAGAAAGGAGATATTTTATTTATAATAGAACATGAAGAACTTAAATCTACAAAATCTTTATTAGCAAATGAAATAGAATCTGAAACTATAACTTTGAATAATTTAATTAAATACAAAAAAAGTATCATTGAGAGAAAAAATTTATTTGATAAAGACAATGAACATGAACAAGAATTTTATTATAAATATATCGAATTCTCCGAAAACTTAATTAGTTTAAATGAGACAATAAATTCAGAACAAAAAAGATTAATAGTTTTAAATGAAAAAATTAGAAATATAAATCTTTTAAAATTATCAATTAAAGAAGAAACAGATAAATTTAATAAGGAAAGTACATATTCATTAAAATTAAAAGAATATGAATTAAGAAAAGAAGAATTAAATCAAAATTCAGAAGAACTAAAAAATAAATATGAAACTAATCAAATATTGTTTGAGAAAGACGCTATTTCAGAAAATGCATTAAAAGTAAGTAAAGCAACTTATGAAAATTCAAAACTTAAATTCAATCAATATAGTAATTCGTTTAAGAATAATCTTAATATGGAAGAAGAAGGAATAAATTTAGAAATACAAAATTTAAGGACAAGTTTAAATAAATTAACAGCAAAGGTGAATAGTAGTGTAGAAACTAACTTACCTATTGAAACAAAAGAAATGGTGAAAATAGATGATCAAATAAAAGTAAAAGAAAAAGCATTAAGAAATGTAAAAAATGATTTAAATAGTACAGAGCTAAATATTGATAAATGTATTATTAAAGCAGAAATAAACGGAGTGATAAATCTTAAAAAGAAAATATTATTAGGAGATTACATTAGTGGTGGAGAAATAATAGCAAATATAATTCCTAAAAACAATCAAAAGTATAAAGTAGAAATATCAATGCCAGAAAGAGAAATATCAAATATTGAAGTAGGAGATATAATTAAATATAAATTTAACTCTCTTCCATACAAAGAATATGGAATGCTAAAAGGAAAAGTTATTACAATAAGCGAAGATTCCATATTCAATGAAGTAAATGGAATAAATAGTTATATTATTAAAGCTGATGTAGAAAATAAAAATTTATATAGCTATAAAGGTAAAAAAGCAAATCTAAAAATAGGAATGACTTGTGAAGCACAAGTAATTACAAAATCAAAGAAAGTCTTATTCTATTTACTAGAAAAAATTGACTTATGGGATTAGTTGGAGGAGAAAAAATGAATACAAAAATTAAAGCAATATTATCAAGTGTAGGATTAGTTACAGGTTATTTTCTAGCTCAAATGGCAGCTAGTGTTGGAATAGGTATATACTATGGAATAAAAGCAGCAAAAATAGGAGTAGATATAGATGTACAAGAAATTGAAAGTATTGCTAAGTCTCATCCTTCAATAATTCTTATGAGTTTTGTGGGTTTATTATTTTTACTATTAGTTTTTAAGATTAAAAAAGTAAAAATAAAAGAGTATATATCAATTAAGAAAATTAACATAAACCAAATGTTTTTATTTATTTGTTATGGATTTGGATTTCAAGTTGTTTCAGGGATAGCAAATTTAACGGTTAATCATTTTCATAATATAGAAAAAAGTGCTGAGAGTATACAAGAAACTTTGATAAGTGGAAATATATTTACTACAGTTATTATAATATCAATAGTTCTTGCACCAATAATTGAAGAGTTATTATTTAGAGGTATGATTCTTAAAAAATTAAACAATCATATTAATACAAAATTAGCTATTGTTATTCAAGCAATGTTATTTAGTTTAATTCATTTTAATATCTCTCAATTAGTTCCTACATTATTATTAGGTATATTTCTAGGAATATGTTATATAAAATTTGATAATATTATTGCTCCTATAATAGTACATTTAGTTTTCAATAGTATTGGAATTACAATTATGGTTATTCCAGAAAGTTTGCAAATTTATTTTTCATATGTAATTATTGCTAGTGCATTTGCATCAGTAATATTATCAATGAAAAGATTAGAAAGTGTAAAAGCTAATAGTTAATAGAAAAATGTATGGAGTTATAAGAAAAATATGAATCATAAATCGATTCATATTTTTTTGTTTTCACTACTTATTTCTAAAGTATCTCCATGTTCATTTTCTATTTTAGAATCATTTTTAGAATTTTCAGTTTGCTTTATTTGATTGACAATTTGTTTGCCTTTTACCTTTAATTTGGCCATTTCAGTTGTATCACCATTTTTTTGTACCTGAGTATATTGACTTTTTATTGCCGAAACTCTAGGGTCATTTAAATTAACATTAGACGTGTAATACCTCCTTTTGATGTTTTATTCATTGAATACAGTTTATCATAAAGATAAATGATTAACTGTAACATATGATACAGTTAATTAAATGTAATTTTATTTTTGTTTTTATCAAAAATTGCATTTGCTTTTTCGATTACACTTAAAACAAAAATAGATTTATCCTGTTCTTCTGATAAAATGGCTATACCCCGTGTGTTCTAGAATGTTGAAAAAAGGATTCCATTATTAGTTGTAGAGTTGTAATTTAATACCTCTTAAAACATAAGATTAATTGCACAATAAATAGTACAGTTAAATAGAAAAAGGATATATTAATTCGAAAGTTAAATTTTAAATTGATATATCCTTTTTATAATTAATAGGTTAATATTATATTAATTAATTTAGTTTAATAAATGTGGTATAATTTGATTAATAAATTTAACTTAAGGGGGAATTATGAATATTAACGAGAAGCAAATAAACGAGATATTAATAAAATTTGAATATAATAGTGATTCGCTTATTCCAATTTTGCGTGAGGTTCAGAAATTGAATGATGAAAAGTATATTTCAAGAGAAGTTGCAATATATATTGCAGATGAAATTAACGTTACGCATAGCAGAATATATGAAGTAATGACTTTTTTTGATGCTATAAATACTGAACCAAAAGGGAGAAATCATATTCAAATATGTGAAAGCTCAGTTTGTAAAATAAATGGTATGGATAGTATTGAAGAATGTTTAGTTAACGAACTAAAAATTAATGTAGGAGAGGTGACAAAAGATAAGGAATTTTCTTTAGATTATACACCTTGTTTTGGGGCATGTGATGTAGCTCCAGCATTAAGAATTAATAAAAAAGTTTATGGTAATTTAACTCCAGATAAAATTAAAGTGATAATAGAGAAGCTAAGAGGTGATACTATTGAAAGTGTCTAATAAATTTGTTACTGATAATTTTGAAAAAAATGTAAAAATAGATATTGATAAATATATTGAGTTGGGTGGATTCGTAGCTTTAAAGAAAGCAATTTCTAATGGAAGTGAATTCGTAATTAATGAAATTAAAAAAGCTAATTTATTAGGAAGAGGTGGAGCGGCGTACCCAACATGGAAAAAACTTGAAGCTGCACATAATAGAGTTAGTAACGAAAAATATCTTATTTGTAATGCTGATGAAGGTGAACCAGGAACTTTTAAAGATAGAGATTTATTAATATTGGATCCATATAAAGTTATTGAAGGAATGATAATTACTGGTTTTACAATTGGTTCTTCGGAAAGTTATATTTATGTACGTGAAGAATATGATTATGTACAACTGGAGCTTAATAAAGCAATTAAAAAAGCAAATGAATATGGTTATTTAGGTAATGATATTTTAGGAAGTGGATTTAATTTTAATATTCATGTGCATACTGGTGCTGGATCTTATAATTGCGGTGAGACAACTGCGTTAATTGAATCTATGCATGGTAGATCTTGTAGATCAAGACTGAAAATACCAAGAGTTGGAGAAAAAGGATATAAAGGTAAACCAACGCTTATTAATAATGTTGAAACTTTAGCGTATATTACGGCAATTATTCAGAAAGGTTCTGATGAATATATTAAATTAGGAACTGATAAAAGTATTGGAACTAAAGTTATTGCATTATGTGGTAATGTTGTTAATTCTGGAACATATGAAGTACCATTTGGTGTAACAATAAATGAAATAATTAATAATTTAGGTGGTGGCATAAGAAATAACAATAAAGTGAAATTTGTGCAAGCGGGTGGAGCTTCTTGTTCAATAATTCCTGCTGAAATGTTTGATTTAGAATATTCATATGAGTCTTTTAAAGAAAAAGATTTTCAAATTGGTTCTGGTTCTATGGTTGTTTGTGATGAAAGTATTAAATTAATTGATTATTTATTAGCAACTCAAAAGTTTTTTATGAATGAATCTTGTGGTAAATGCACTCCATGTAGAGAAGGGAATAAAAGATTAGTTGAAATTCTTACTAAAATTAGTAATGGTAATGGAAAAGTTGAAGACATTGATAAATTAGAATCATTATCTTTATCAATTAAAAGAAGCTCATTATGTGGATTAGGACAAACGTCTCCAAATGCATTATTATCAGTTATAAAAAATTATAGAGATGATTGTATAATGTATATTAATAAGGGGGATATAAATGAACGTTAAACTTCAAATAAATAATCAAAATATAGAAATTGAAAAAGGGAGTACTGTTTTAGATGCTTGTAGAAAACTTAATATTAATATACCAACATTTTGTCATGACGACAGATTAAAAGCAAGTGGATCATGTAGAATGTGTGTTGTGGAAATAGAAGGAATGAGAAATTTAGCAACATCTTGTTCAGAAATTGCTAAAGAAGGAATGGTTGTTCAAACTCATTCTAAAAGAGTTATGGAAAGTAGAAAAGATATTTTAGAATTGCTTTGGGCTGATCATAAAAATGAATGTTTAACTTGTGAAGCTGCTGGTGACTGTAAATTGCAGGATTATTCATATGAATATGATATTGATGCTGTTAACAAAGTGTATGAAGAAAAATTAGTTAATTATATTGATGATTCAAATAAATTTTATACATTTGATCCTGACAAATGTATTAAGTGTGGAAAATGTATAAGAGTGTGTGAAGAATTACAAGGTGTAAGTGCAATTTCATTTAGTGGTCGTGGTGCTGATATGCATGTGTCTCATCCTTTTGAAATGGGAATGGAATCATCAGCTTGTGTTTCTTGCGGGAATTGTGTAAATGTGTGTCCTACCGGAGCTTTACAAGAAAAATCTTATACAAAATTTAGATCATGGGAAATTGATAAAAAAGTAAAAACAACTTGTACTTACTGTGGAGTTGGTTGTCAAATGGAATTAAATGTTAAAGGAAATGAAGTTGTTAAAATAACACCAGCAGATGATGGTATTAATAATAAACTTTTATGTGTAAAAGGAAAATTTGCTTATAATTATATTAATCATAAAGATAGATTAAAAATGCCATTAATAAGAAAAGAAGGTAAATTAGTTGAAAGTTCATGGGATGAAGCTTTAGATTTAGTTGCATCAAAAATAAAAAATATAAAGAGTGAATCTGGTAGTGATGCTATTGCAGGATTTTGTTCAGCGAGATGTACAAATGAAGATAATTATGTAATGCAAAAATTATTTAGAGGAGTTATTAAAACTAATAATATTGATCATTGTGCTCGACTCTGACATAGCTCAACAGTTGCAGGTCTTGCAGCTACATTTGGAAGCGGTGCTATGACTAATAGTATAGAAGAAATTGAGAATTCAGAAGTATTATTTATAACTGGAACTAATACTACTGAAAACCATCCTGTAATAGGAACATTTATGAAAAAAGCAATTAAAAAAGGTGCGAAATTAATTGTAGCAGATCCAAGGAAAATTGAATTAGCAGAATATGCTGATGTATTTTTACAATTAAGACCAGGAACAAACATAGCTATGATTAATGGAATGACAAGCTATATTATTAAAAACAAATTATATGATGAAAAGTATATTAACGAAAGAACTGAAAACTTTGATTTTGTAAAAGAAGAATTAAAGAATTTTTCAATTGAAGATGCTGCAATTATATGTGATGTAGACGTAGAAGATTTAAAAAAAGCAGCAATAATTTATTCGAGTGGAAAAACTGCAGCTATTTATTATGCAATGGGTATAACTCAACATAGTACAGGAACAGATAGTGTAAAATCAATAGCAAATTTAGCTATGATGTGTGGTAATATTGGAGTTGAAAATGGTGGAGTAAACCCACTTAGAGGGCAAAATAATGTACAAGGAGCATGTGATGTAGGTGGATTACCTAATGTATATCCAGGATATCAAAAAGTAACAGATTTAAAAGCAAAAGAAAAATTTGAAGAAGCATGGAATGTAGAAGGTTTATCTATAAAGAATGGATTAACTGTTCCTAAAGTAATGGATGGTGCTCATGATGGATCTATCAGATTTCTATATATTATGGGTGAAAATCCTTTGGTCTCAGATCCTGATTTAAATCATGTTGAAGAATCATTTAATAATCTAGAGTTCTTAGTTGTACAAGATATATTTTTAACTGAAACAGCTCTTAAAGCTGATGTTGTATTACCAGCTGCATGTTTTGCTGAAAAAGAAGGAACATTTACAAATACTGAAAGAAGAATTCAAAGAGTTAGAAAAGCTGTAAATGCGCCAGGTGAAGCTAAAGAGGATTGGGAAATATTAAATGAAATAATGATAAGATTAGGATATAAGAATTTATTCGAAAATGCAAAAGAAATTATGGATGAGATAGCTTTAGTTACACCTCAATATGGCGGTATTAACTATGAGAGAATAGAAAAAAATGGTCTTCAATGGCCATGTCCAACAGTTGATCATCCGGGAACAAAATATCTTCATAAAGATGGTTTTGCAAAAGGTATTGGAACATTTTTCCCAATTAGTTATTCTGATCCGAAAGAATTAGAAGATGAGGAATATCCTTTAGTATTAACAACTGGAAGAGTTTTATATCATTATCATACTCGAACAATGACTGGAAAAAATGATGGATTAAATGAAATAGTGGGTGAAAGTTATATTGAAATTTCGCCTGAAAAAGCAAAAGAATTAAATATAAGTAATGGAGAAACTGTAAGAGTATCATCAAGGAGAGGCGAAATAGAAGTATTAGCTAAAATAACAGATATAATTACAAAAAATATTGTATTTATGCCTTTTCATTTTGCAAAAGGAGCTGCAAATAGATTAACTAATGCTGTTTTAGATCCTGTTTCTAATATTCCTGAATTTAAGGTTTGTGCAGTTAATATTGAAAAAATAAAGTAGGTTGAATTTATATAGCGATTAAGAAGGCTAAAACAGATTATATTTACAGAATTAATATATGTAATAATCAAAATGCTTTAATTGTATCAGTTGATATGATTAAAGCATTTTTTGTATAATTTTTTAAAATGGACAAAATAAGTTGTTGACAAATCCAGAATACCGGTGTACTATACTAGTATAGCACTGATGCACGAAAGGAGGCACTTATTGAAATTTAATAATACGATACCAATTTATATTCAAATAATGAATTTAATGATCGAAAAAATTGTAAGTAAAGAATTAAAAAAAGGTGATAAATTAAAGAGTGTCAGAGAGTATGCAATCGAATTAAATGTAAATGTAAATACTGTAAGAAATGCTTACGGAGGGCTAGAAGGAAAAGGTATAATATTTAAAAAACGAGGTATTGGAACTTTTGTTACCGAAGATATTAATATTATTGAAAAATTAAAAAGTGATTTATCATTAAGTGTGGTGAATGAATTTATTATGAAAATGGAAGCTTTAGGATATACTAAAGAAGAAATTCTAAAAAGGATTGAGGCGATATAGTTGATTACAAAAATTGAGAATTTAAATAAAAAATTCTATAATAAACAAGTTTTAAGTGATATTAATCTTGAAATTGAAAAAGGTAAAATTTATGGATTACTAGGTCCAAATGGAAGTGGTAAAACAACAATGATGCGAATAGTTGCTAATTTAATAAAAAATACTACTGGAAATGTAGAAGTAAATGGATTAGAGCTTGGAAAGCAAACTAAAAATATTGTGGCTTTTATGCCAACTTCAAATTTTTTTCCGAAATGGATGAAAGTTAAAAATGCAGTGGATTATTATAATGATTTTTATGAAGACTTTAATAGAGAAAAATGTATTGAAATACTTAAAAAAGTGGATATTGAAATGGATTTAAAAATAAAATCACTTTCAACAGGAATGACAGAAAAGTTTAAAATAGCATTAACAATGTCTAGAAATGCTCAACTTATATTACTTGATGAACCATTTAGTGGAATAGATATTATAGCAAAAGAGGATATCAAAAAGTTGATAGTTGAAAATTTAACTGAAGAAAATGCAACTATAATTTCAAGTCATTTAATTGATGATATTGAGCCGATATTAGATGAAGTAATAATGATTAAAAAAGGGCAAATAGTGCTTAATGAGAATGTTGAAAGATTAAGAGAAGAAAAAGAAATGTCGATAATTGAGATTTATAAAGAGGTGTTTTTAAATGTTTAATTTAATAAAATATGATTGGATAAGAAAATGGATTTATGCGACAGGTGGTTTAGTTGTAATAGTATTTTTAAATATTGGTGTTTATTTTAAAGAATATACTCCAACTGAACAAATAGGTGCATTAGTAGGGCTAAACATGTTGATATTATTTATAAGTTCTGTAGTTTTATTTATTTTGCATGTTAGAAAAATGAATAAACTTCTATTTTCGGAAGAGGGACAATTTACATTTTTAACACCTTTAAATGGATATGAAATTTTAGGAGCAAATTTGCTTGGAGCTTTATTAGATATAATAATGTTATTAGTAGTATTTGGAACAATACTACTTGTAAATATACAGTTTAACGATATGAATATTGTTAATGAAGCTGTAAGTTATATTCACGTTACAGGTGTAGATATATATGAATTAATTACAACTATATTAATAATGGGATTTTCTGGCTATAGTATGCTATTAGTAACAATATTTTTATCAATGATACTTGTAAAGACACTTTTTTATAATATAAAAGCAAAAAAAATTCTTTCATTTGTTGCATTTATATTTGTATCAAAGTTTAATTCAATGATTGTGGGAATGTTAAATAACACTAATATACGACTTGAAAATATTGAAAATGAAATATTAATAATGAGTATGATTAAAGTACTTATAGTAGTTCTTCTATGGTATGGTATAAGTGGATATTTATTAGAAAAAAAAGTAAGTGCGTGACAAATAAAAAAGCATCTATATCGATTTGATATAGATGCTTTAAAATTGTGTGCCAGGCATGGCACTAGTCTAGCTGGTGTAAGTCCAGTCACAGGTATTTACCACCAAGTGTAGTGAACCACAAGTTGGTATCAGTAATGGTATAGATGAAGGCAGTGGTGTAGCGAAATTCTTGAGCCTACGAACAGAAACTTG